>QEUR01000119.1 GCA_003577095.1 Acidobacteriota bacterium | reverse complement strand
CGGTCCGCGGACCGTCGCGGCCCGCAGCACCGCAGCGCCGCCTCGGTGCTCGCCCGCGGCTGAACCGCCCGACCGAGCCCCGGCCACGCCGGACCAGGGGGCCGTCCCGACGACAGGGACGGCCCCCTTCGTCATCCGTGCCAGGGGCAGCCCGGGTGCACCGTCCAGCGCCGCACGACGACGTGCGGTGCGCTGCGTCCGACCTCGTAGCCCGCACCCGGCGAGACGCTCCCTCCGCCGAGCACCGTCGAGACCAGCAGCATCACCAGACCCTCCACCGTGGCCGCCACCGCCTCCGGGACGTCGACGCGCGCCACCTGCTCGACCGGGTGGCCCAGGACCGACACCACGGCCGGCCAGGCCTGGTCGCGGTCCCGCCGGTGCAGGTCCAGGCAGTGCAGGCACGGCCGGCCGGGGCTCCCCGTCAACGGCCCCACCACCACCCGCCAGGGCTGGACGACCACCGGGAGGACGACCGTGGAGGACCGGGCCAGGGCGGCGCCGACCTCCGGGGGCACGGCGTGGTGGTGGACCGCGACGTGCACCGGGGCGCCGGTCTCGTCCTCGAGACCGCCCAACGCGGCACGCAGCCGGGCGGCCATCGCACCCGTGCCGACGACGGGACAGGCGGGTGCGTCCTCCGGGGCGCTCCACGGCCCGGGAGCCAGACCCAGGCCCGCGAGCGCTGGTGCCAGGCGCTTGCCCGTCTCCTCGTCGGCGCCCTCCGCAGGCGCCAGGACGACCGCCCCTGGCCCCACTCCAGCCTGCCAACCCCCGTCGGGGCGCCGGACCAGGGGGACTCGGGCGGGCGGGTCGTCGGGGCTCACCGGACCAGACTGACAGGCTGGGGAGGGACGGCGCCCGGGTTGTCCACAGGGTGCGTCGGCGACGACCGGGCCGCCGCCTGCTCAACGACCCGAGGCGCCGCCGTCCCGGTCGTCATCCTCGCCGGCAGCGTCCCCGTCTCGGCCCTCCGGCTCGTGGCCGCCGCCGTCCTGACTACCTGACGCCGACCCCTCGGCCGAGGAGAGCAACGCCTCGATGTCCTCGTCGGAGATCGACACCCCGGCGTCGGCGCCCGAGGCACGGCGTTCGGCGTAGCCGAGCGGGTCGTCCAGGTCGGCCGCGGTCGGCGCGACGTCCGGGTGCCCCCAGGCCTCGTCCCGCGCGTCCTGCCCGCCGGCCGACTCCAGGGCGCTCCACAGGTTGGCCGCGTCGCGCAGCCGGCGGGGGCGCAGCTCGAGCCCGACGAGCGAGGCGAAGGTCTTCTCGGCCGGCCCCCCGGTCGCCCGACGGCGGCGGACCGCCTCGGCCAGCGCGTCCGCGTTGGGAAGGTGAGGACCGACGGCACGTGCGGAGACGACGTCGACCCACCCCTCCACCAGCGCCAGCAGCGTCTCCAGGCGGGTCAGCGCAGCCTGCTGGGTCGCGCTCGGCTCCGGGGAGAACAGGCTGTCCCCGAGCGCCGCCTGCATCGACTCCGGGTCCTGAGGGTCGGCGGAGCGCAGCGCCTCCTCGATCCCGTCGGTGTTGATCCGGATGTCGCGCGCGTAGTCCTCGACCGCGGTGAGCAGCTGCGGGCCGAGCCACGGCACGGCGGCGAACAGGCGTACGCGCGCCGCCTCGCGCACCGCCAGGTAGAGGTGCACCTCGCCCGCGTCGATCTCGAGGCCGTCGGCGAACGCCGCGACGTTGGCGGGCAGGATCGTGACCGACTCGTCGCCGAGCAGCGGGATCCCCACCTCGGTCCCCGACAGCGTCTCTCCCGCCAGGGCTCCGACCGCCTGGCCCACCTGCCCGCCGAACATGGAACCGCTCATCCGGCGGATCATCGGCTCCATCTGCCACATGAGGGCCGCGGGGTTCATGCCGGGAGGCAACCCGGGGATCGGCGGGGCGCCCTCCTCCCCGAGCTGGCCGAGCTGCTGCTGCATGGCGGAGGACATCGCGGTCTGCAGGCCCTGGGCGACCGGCGTGGTCAGGCGTTGCCACACCGGCAGCGTCGCCTCCACCCACTCGGCGCGACTCAGCGCCCGCGCCTGGCCCTCCGGCGGCGGGAAGTCGGTGACCTGGTCCAGCCACAGCGTGGCGACCTGGACGACCTGCTCGACGTCGCGGCGCGTCGCCTCCCCGATGGTGGCGTCCCCGGCCTCGGAGACGACCTGCCGGGCGACGTCGTGGGCCAGCTCGGTGTTGACCGGGCCGTCGTCGGCCCCGCCGCCACCGCCCATGAGCATCTCCATCTGGGCGCGCATCTGCCGGAGCTGCGCCGGGTCCAGCGAGCCCAGCCCCATGGACTCGAGCGCCTCCCGCATCTGCGGGGGCACGGGTCCGCCGAAGAGCGCCTCCAGGGGGTCCGGCTCGTCGTCGGGTCGCCCGGCGGGCGGGTGCTCGGTCATGTGGATCCTTCCTGGCAGGGCGGCTGGTTCCAGCCTGCCACTCCTGAGACGATGACGTCTGCTCCGGGCCGCCTGCAGCGGCGTCCCACCCATGACAACACCAGGAGGCGCCCGTGAGTTCCACGCCCACCCGTGCCGACCGCCACGGACGCCGGGGCGGCCGGCTGCGGGTCGCCGTCACCCGTGCCGCCGGGCGTCCGGGCTCCGCGGTGGCTGGCGAGCTGGTGCGGCAGGGCCTGGCCGTCGTCGGTCTCGACACGCGGGCCGGAGAGCTCCCGGAGGTGCAGTGGCGACCCTGCGACGTGGCGGCGCCGTCGGTGGTCACCGCGCTGGAGGGGGTCGACGTGCTCGTCCACCTCGCCGCGGAGCACGACCTGGCCGCGACCCTGCGGGAGGCGTCGGGCACCCGGCGGGCCAGGCTGCTGGCCGAGGCGCGGGCCCTGACGACGGCGGCCGGCGCGGCGGGCGTCGAGCACCTCGTGCTGGTCACCAGCGCCATGGTCTTCGGCGCCCGGCCGGACAACCCCGTCCCGCTGTCCGAGTCCGGTCCGGCACGCACCGCCGACACGGAGGGTCCGGTCGCCGACCTGGTGGCGGTCGAGGAGGAGGTGACGGCGCTCGCCCGGCTCCACCCGCAGCTGCGCGTGACCGTGGTGCGGCCGGCCGCGCTCGTCGGCGGGGTGGACACGATCGTGACCCGGCACTTCGAGGCGCCCCGCCTGCTCACCCTGCGCGGAACGAGCCCGACGTGGACGTTCTGCCACGTCGAGGACCTGGGGTCGGCGCTCGCCGCGGTGGCGCGTGGGGGTCTGCCGGCCGAGCTGACGGTCTCGGCGCCCGGGTGGCTCTCCCAGGCGGAGGTAGAGGACCTGTCCGGCATGCGGCACGTCGAGCTCGCCGAACCGGTCGCGCGGGCCGCCGCAGACCGGCTGCACCGGCTGGGCGTGGTGCCCGTCCCGGCCGACGACCTCGCCTACGTGGCGCACCCGTGGGCGACGGAGCCGGAGGCGCTGCTCGCGCACGGCTGGAGGCCCGTGCACGACAACGCCGCCTGCCTGGCGGTGCTGCTCGAGGACGTCCGGGGGCACCACGCCCTGATGGCCCGGAGGGTGACCGCCCGGGACGCGGTGGGGGCCGCGGCCGCCGGCGCCGCCAGCGCCGCCGTGGCCGTCATCGCCACGGCCGCTCTAGCCCGTCGCCGGCGCCCCCGCGAGTGAGGCGGGGCGGAGGGAGGCGGAGCGGAGGGAGGCGACCTCGCGGTCCCGGCCCTGCGCAGCGGTCTCCCAGCCGCGATGGGGCATGATGGCGCGGTGAGCCGTCCCACCGTCGTCACCGATGTCCGAGAGACCCCGCTGTCCGTCGACGAGGCCCTCCGGGCCGTCACCCACCCCCGCGCCGGTGCGGTGGCCATCTTCGTCGGGACCGTGCGCGAGCACGACGAGGGCAGGGAGGGCGTCACCACCCTCGACTACAGCGCGCACCCGGACGCCGGGCCGAGGCTGGCCGAGATCGCCGGCTCCGTCGCCGAGGGGCGTGAGGTCCACGGGGTGTATGCCGTGCACCGCACCGGTTCGCTGCGCGTGGGGGACCTCGCCGTGGTGTGCGCCGTGTCGGCCGAGCACCGCGCGGAGGCCTTCGAGGGGGGACGGCGCCTGATCGAGGAGCTCAAGGCGCAGGTGCCGATCTGGAAGCGCCAGCAGTACGTCGACGGAGAGCACAGCTGGGTGGGGATGTGAGCGGCGGCTACCACGAGGGCTACCCCGACCCGGAGGACGCTCCGCCCCATACCCGGATCGGCAGGAGGTCGGGGCTCGCCCTGACGCTCGTCGCCGTCCTGGTGCTGGCGGGCGCGGCGCTCAGCTGGATCCCCGTGGACAAGGTCGTCTTCCGCCCCGGACCGGTCTTCAACACGCTGGGGACGATCGACGGCACGCAGGTGATCAGCGTGGAGGACGACCTGCCCACCTACCCCACCGGAGGCGAGCTCTACTTCACCACGGTGGTCCTCGACGGTGGCCCGGGAAGCAAGGTCACGGCGTGGGAGTGGCTCACGGCGCGCTTCGACCCGGCCCTGTCGGTCTACCCGCGCAAGGACGTCTTCCCCGAGGACGTGACCGCGCAGGAGGTGCGGGAGCAGAACACCGAGCTGATGCAGCACTCCCAGGACGACGCGGCCGTGGTGGGCCTGCGCGCGGCGGGGATCCCGGTGCCCGAGGAGGTCGTCGTCGCCCAGGTGATCGCCGACGCCCCGGCCGACGGCGTGCTGCACGTCGACGACCAGATCCTGTCGGTTGAGGGGGAGAGCACGACCGACACCGAGACGGTGCGGGAGCTGCTCCAGGACGTCGAGCCCGGCGAGAGCGCGGCGATGACCGTCCTGCGCGAGGGCGAGAAGGTCGACCTGGACGTGCCGACCAAGCTCGACGAGCAGACCGGACGGACCATCGTCGGCGTCTACCTGGCGCCGCGCTACCAGATGCCCTACACGGTGACGATCGACGCCGGCAACGTGGGCGGGCCGAGCGCCGGGCTCATGTTCTCGCTGGCGGTCTACGACACCATCACCGAGGGTGAGCTGACCGGTGGGCGCTCGATCGCCGGCACCGGCACCATCAGCGGCCTGGGGACGGTCGGCCCGATCAGCGGCATCCACCAGAAGATGTACGCCTCCGAGCGCGCCGGCGCCGAGCTCTTCCTGGCGCCCGTCGACAACTGCGACGAGGTGGCCGGTGACGAGCCCGGCGATCTCACCGTCGTGCCGGTCGCCACCTTCGAGGAGGCGCTGGGCTACGTCGAGGACGCGGCCTCCGCGGACGACCTCGCCGACCTGGACCTGCCCACCTGCGAGCAGGCGGTCGAGCAGGACGACGAGGCCACCAGCACCGGGGACTGAGGCCACCAGGGGCTGGGGCGGCGACGCCCGGACTCAGTCCCGCAGCGTCTCGGCCAGCGCGTGGGTGAGTCCGGGGGCGATGTCCCGGCCGACCGCGACCGCGTCGTCGCTGTCGTGGTCGCGCTGGCGCAGCAGGCACAGCTGCTGGCCGTCGCGCAGGCAGGCCGCCAGGAGGCGCACGTCCTTGCGCAGCGGGTGGGAGGAGAGCCGGTCGGTGGCCTCCACCGGGTCCGGGGGCAGGTCCTGCTCCGCCTCCGGCGGCACCACGACCCGCTCGACGGCGATCACCGCGCCCTCGACGTCCTCGGGCCAGGCCATGCGCCCCAGCAGCGACTCCAGGTCGGCGGTGCGCGGGAGGCCCTCCTGCTCGACCGCGGTGTAGCCGTCACCGTCCGTCCCCGGATCGCCGAGCTGACCGGCGAGCGAGGGCTCGCGCTCGCGCAGCAGCGCGGTGCGCACGAGCGCGAAGACGCGGGGCGGCTGGTCCCAGCCCGCCCTGGCCACGTGCCGCTCGGTGTCCACGGCGGCGGTCAGCAGGGCAGAGGGCGGGACGGCGGTCGGTCGGTCGCTGAGCACGCGCCTATCGTCCCATCCCCGGCTGCCGGGCCGCGACGGACGGCCGGTTAGGCTGGAGCGGTGAGCGAGCAGGACAACGGGCCCGGCCCTGACAAGCCCTCCTCCGGCCGACCGCCCGGAGGTCCTCGGGGCGGCGGTCGCCCCGGCGTGCCCTTCGGCACGGGAGCGCCGCGGCGGCGCGGACGGCTGGTGCCGACCGTGCTCGTGCTGGTGGCTCTGCTCGCCCTCATCGGCTGGGGGGCCACCCTGTGGACCGAGTTCCTCTGGTACGACTCGGTCGGCTTCCGCACGGTCCTCACCACCCGGCTGCTCACCCAGGCCGGCCTCTGGGTCGGCGCCGCGGTCCTCACGGCGGCCGTCATCTGGTCCGGGCTCTGGCTGGCCTGGCGCCACCGCCCGGTCTACGCGCCGAGCACCCCCGAGCAGGCCGCCCTCGACCGCTACCGCACCGCGCTTGATCCCGTCCGCCGCCTCGTCTTCGTCGCGGTGCCGATCCTGCTGGGCGCCTTCACCGGGACCGCGGCCGCGTCCCAGTGGCAGACGGTCCTGCTCTTCCTCAACCGGCAGCCCTTCGGCACCGAGGACCCGCACTTCGGGCTGGACGTCGGCTTCTTCGTCTTCAGCTTGCCGTTCTGGCAGATGCTCGTCTCCTTCGCCACCCTCGTCCTCGGCCTGACGCTCGTCGGGGCGCTGCTGACGCACTACATCTACGGCGGCCTCCAGCTCCAGGGCGGTCCGCGCTCCTCGCGCACCACCACCGCCGCACGGGTCCACATCGCCGCGATCATCGCCGCGCTGCTGCTGGTGCGGGCCGGTGGCTACTGGCTGGAGCGCTACACGCTGTCGATGTCGCAGCACGCCCGGATCACCGGGATGACCTACACCGACGTGCACGCGGTGCTGCCCACCCGGGGGATCCTCGCGGCCGCGGCGCTGCTCTGCGCCGCCTTCTTCCTGGCCACGATCTGGACCCGCACCTGGCGCCTGCCGCTGGTCAGCCTCGCCGGGCTGCTCGTCGTGGCGCTCCTGCTGGGCGGCATCTATCCCTCGCTCGTCCAGTCCCTGCGGGTCCGTCCCTCCGAGGCCCAGCTGGAGGTGCCCTACATCGACAGGGCCATCGACAGCACGCTGGCGGCCTACGGTCTCGAGGACCTGGAGAAGATCGACTACAACGCCGAGACCGAGGCCGAGCCCGGGCAGCTGCGCAGCGACGCGGACACGGTGCCAGGCATCCGCATCGTGGACCCCCAGGTCGTCTCCCCGACCTTCCGCCAGCTGCAGGGCGTGCGCAACTACTACCAGTTCGCCGACGCGCTCGACGTTGACAGCTACGAGGTGGACGGCGAGATGGTCGACACCGTCATCGCCGTGCGCGAGCTCAACCTCGACGGCGTGCCCGCCGGCCAGCGCAACTGGGTCAACGACCACACAGTCTACACCCACGGGTTCGGCGTCGTGGCCGCATACGGCAACCAGCGCACGCCCGAGGGCGAGCCGCGCTTCTTCGAGAGCAACATCCCCCCGGTCGGCGCTCTCGGCGACTACGAGCCGCGGATCTACTTCGGCGAGCACTCCCCGCTCTACTCGATCGTCGGCGCCCCGGAGGGGGCGACCCCGCGCGAGCTGGACTACCCGGTGAGCGGCCAGGAGACCGGCGAGGTCAACAACACCTACGCCGGTGACGGCGGCGTCCCCATCGGCAACCTCGCCCGCCGGCTGGCCTACGCCATCAAGTACCGCCAGGTCGAGATCCTGCTGTCGGACTCGGTCAACGAGGAGTCCGTCATCCTCGACCACCGGGGCCCGCGCGAGCGGGTGGAACGGGTGGCCCCCTGGCTGCGGCTCGACGGCAACCCCTACCCGGCGGTGGTCGACGGCCAGGTGCTGTGGATCGTCGACGGCTACACGGTGAGCAGCCGCTACCCCTACAGCCAGATGGAGGAGCTCGGCGAGGTGACCGTCGACTCCCTCCAGCAGGCCGACAACATCCGCTCGATCGGCCAGGGCCGGGTCAACTACATCCGCAACTCGGTCAAGGCGACCGTCGACGCCTTCGACGGGACGGTCAACCTCTACGCCTGGGACGAGGAGGACCCGCTGCTCAAGGCCTGGTCGCAGGCCTTCGACGAGACCGTCCGCCCGATGTCCGACATCAGCGGCGACCTGATGGGCCACCTGCGCTACCCCGAGGACCTGTTCAAGGTGCAGCGCGAGGTGCTCTCCCGCTACCACGTCGTCGACGCGGGGTCGTTCTTCACCGGCCAGGACTTCTGGGCGGTCTCGGAGGACCCGACGGTCGAGCAGGAGACGAAGCCGGACATCCCGCCCTACTACCTGTCCATCGCGATGCCCGAGCAGGACAGCCCGACCTTCAGCCTGACCACGACCTACATCCCCGCCGGCTCCCAGCGGCAGAACCTCACCGGCTACCTGGCCGTGGACGCCGACGCGGGCTCCGACGGCAGCACCCGCCGGGAGGACTACGGCCAGCTGCGCATGCTCGTCCTGCCGCGCGACACCACGGTGCGCGGCCCCGGGCAGTTCCAGAACGAGGTGAACTCCTCCAACGACGGGTCCGAGGCCTTCGACGTCACCCTCTCCCAGTTCCTCAACCTCAACCGCCAGCAGGGCTCGCAGGTCAAGCTGGGCAACCTGCTCACCCTCCCGGTCGGCGACGGGCTGCTCTACGTCGAGCCGGTCTACGTCCAGTCTCAGGGCGGCTCGTCCTACCCGCTGCAGCGCGTGGTGGTGGTGGCCTTCGGCAACGACCTGGCCTGGTCGGACACCCTGGACGGTGCCCTGGACGAGCTCTTCGGCGGTGACTCCGGCGCGACGGCGGGCGACGCCGGCAGCGAGGGGTCCACGGACGGCGGCACCGGCGAGGGCTCGACCGGCGGCGACGGCGGGCAGGGCGCCAGCGAGGACGCCCTGGCACGGGCGGTCGCCGACATCCAGCAGGCCTACGCCGACGGGCAGGCGGCCCTGGCGGACGGCGACTGGGACGCCTACGGCAAGGCCCAGGACCGGCTCCAGGAGGCCATCCAGCGCGCGGTCGAGGCGAGCCCCACCGGTTCGGTGAGCGTCCCCGACAGCGGGGAGGGCAGCACCGACGACGCGTCGCAGACCTCGGCGCCGTGACCGGCGGCGGACCGGCGATTTGGACCGGCCGCCGCGGTGACGTAGAGTGGTGACCGCAACGACGCGGGGTGGAGCAGTTCGGTAGCTCGCCGGGCTCATAACCCGGAGGTCGCAGGTTCAAATCCTGCCCCCGCTACCACCGACCAGGCCCGGAGACACACGCTGGACAACGGCCTGCGCGTGGTGGTCAGCGAGGACCATGCCGTGCCCAGCGTCTCGGTCAACCTGTGGGTGGAGGTCGGCTCCGGCCACGAACGCCCGGGTCGCACCGGCCTGGCGCACCTGTTCGAGCACCTGATGTTCCAGGGCTCGGAGCTGGTGGCCGAGGGCGAGCACATGGCCGCGCTCATGGCGCAGGGCGGCCGGTCCAACGCCACCACCTCCTTCGACCGCACGACCTACGTGGAGTCGGTGCCGACCGGAGCCCTGGAGCTGGCGCTGTGGCTCGAGGCCGACCGGCACGGGCACCTGCTGCCCGCCCTCACCCAGGCCAACCTGGACAACCAGCGCGACGTCGTGGTGGAGGAGAAGAGGCAGCGCTACGACACCGTGCCCTACGGCCAGGCGCTCGCGCACGCGTGCCGGCTGGTCTTCCCCGAGGGCCACCCCTACCACCACACCACGATCGGCGGCATGGACGACCTGCTCGCCGCCGACCTCGACGACGTCCACGCCTTCTTCGCCGCCCACTACGGGCCGCGCACGAGCGTGCTCACCCTCGTCGGCGACGTGACGCCCGAGCGGGGGGTCGAGCTGGCCGAGCGCTACCTCGGGCACCTGGTGGACGGCACCGTCCCGCGGCCGGCGCCGCACGAGCCGCTCGAGCCGCTGCCGGCGCCCCTGACGCTCGACCTGGTCGAGGAGGTGCCCAGCCAACGGCTCTACCTCGCCTTCCGGCTGCCCGCGGTGATCGACCCCGCGTTCCTGCCGGCGGCGATGGCCCTGGACGCCCTGGCCTCGCTCGAGGTCTCCCGGCTGCAGCTGCGGCTGCTGCGGCGCGAGGAGTCGGTCAGCGGCTGCCACGCCACGGCGCTGGGACTGGCCGGCGGGACGTCCCTGGGCCTGGTCGTCCTCGACGTGAGCGAGGGGGTCGATCCCTCCGACGTCGAGCGCGCCGTGCACCAGGAGCTGGAGGCGCTGGCGGCCGACGGCCCCTCGGAGGCCGAGCTGGAGGCCTCGCGCGCCGAGACCGAGCGCTCGTGGCTCGAGGCGCTGGCCAGCTTCGACGAGCGTGCCGAGCTGGTGAGCCGGGCCGTGGCGGTCCACGGCGACCCGGACCAGGTCAACACCTACCTGGACCAGGTGATGGCGGTCACGGCCGAGGAGGTCCGCGCCGCCGCCGCCCGGTGGCTGCGGCCCTCGTCCGCGGCCACCCTGCGCTACCTGCGCCCGGCCGAGCCGGCGGCGGCCGGCGGGCCGCCCACCCAGGACGACCGGGCGGCCGCGGCCCCGGACGGAGGTATGCCGTGAGCACCCGTGTCCTGCAGCGACCGGCGGTGCGCCCCCCGGCCGCCTGGGAGTTCCCCGTGCCGCGCCAGCACCGGCTGGGCAACGGCATGCGTCTGCTGGTCGTGGACCTGCCCGGCCAGCACGTGCTGTCGGTGCGGGTGCACCTCAGGCTCCCCGTCTCCGACGAGACGCCCGGCACCGAGGGGGCCACCCTGCTCATGGCGCGCGCCCTCGACGAGGGGACCACGCGTCATACCAGCGAGCAGATCTCCGAGCTCTCCGAGCGCAACGGCATCGCGTGGGGCGCGGGCGCGGGGCGGAGGCCGACCCCGGGTCCCGCGCGTCGCTGGAGTTCGTGCGCACCTACTTCGACGAGCGGGACCGGCCGCACCTGCCGGTCGGCGGCACCCGTGAGACGGTCGCGCCGCTGACTCCCGACCACCTGCGGGAGCGGCACGCCCGGCTCGGTCCCCGCGGCGCCACCGTCGTGCTCGCCGGCGACCTGTCCTCCGCCCCGGGCGCGGTCCCGCTGGTCTCCGCCACGCTGGGCACCTGGGCGGGCGCGGGCGACCTCGCGGACCTGCCCGGGCCGGCGCGGCGGGCCCCCGACGCCGGCCGCGCGGTCCTCGTGCCGCGCCCCGGGCTGGCGCAGACCGAGATCTACCTGGGGCGCCCCGGGCCGGACCGGCGCACCCCGCACGGATGGGGCACCTACCAGACGCTCGGCATGCTGCTCGGCGGCTCGCCGCACGCCCGGATCGACCGCGTGCTGCGGGAGGAGAAGGGCTACACCTACGGGGTGCGGGCCGGCTTCCGCCCCCGGGCGGTGGGCGGGCTGACCGTGGTCGGTGGCTCGGTGCGCTCCGACGCCACGGCGGACGCGCTCGCCGAGCTGCTGGCGATCCTTGACGTACCGGGTGCGCAGCTCACCGACGAGGAGGTGCGGGCCGCGGCGGACTTCGTGGCGATGACGGCTCCGGGCCGCTACGCCACCGCCGACGCGGTCGCGGAGGAGATCGTCTCCCTCGCCGCGGACGGGCTCGGCCCCCAGACCGTCACCGAGACGCTCGCGCAGGTCCGGGGGCTGACCACCGACCGGGTCGCGGCCGCCTGGGACGAGGTCCGCCAGGGACCGCCGTGGACGGTCGTGCTGGTCGGCGACCCCGGCCACGCGGACGACCTGGTGACCCGGGTGCCGGGGATCGGGGAGCTGACCGTCCTGGACGGCTAGCAGCGCTCCCGGCGCCGGCACGTCGCGGCAGCCTCACCCGTGGGGGCCGTCCGGCGGCGCCAGCGAGGCCAGCGCCAGGTCGTGCAGGTGGCCGTTGGTGACGAGCACCGGTGTCGACCCCTCGGGGGCGGTCACCTCCGCGCCCCACGGGTCGGTCACCCGGCCTCCCGCCTCGCGCACGATCGCGCCGAGCGTGCACAGCTGGTAGACGTCGGCGCCCGCGGCGAGGGCCAGGTCCGCCGCACCCTCGGCGACGAGCGCATGGCTCCAGAAATCCCCGAAGGCGCGCGTGCGCCATACCCGGTCGCACAGCTGGGCGAACCCGTCCCCGTGCGGCCCGAACAGCCAGGAGGCCACCTCGTCGACCGACACCGAGGCGTGCTCGAGCACCGAGGTGTCGCTCACCCGTACCTTCCGGGCGCGGCTGAGCTGACGCCCGGTCCACGCGCCCGAGCCGCGGCCGGCCCACCAGCGCCGGCCGAGGGACGGCGCGGCGACCAGCCCGAGCACCGGCTCGTCCTCGACGACGAGCGAGATCAGCGTCGCCCACACCGGGACGCCGCGCACGTAGTTGGCCGTGCCGTCCAGGGCGTCGAGGACCCACCGCCGGTCCCCGTGCCCCGTCGTCTCCAGCACGCGTCCCTCGACCCGGTCACGGGGGCGCGTGCGCTGCAGCTGGTGCCGGAGCAGCTCCTCCAGCTTGGTCGTGGCCTGGGTCGTCAGGGCACCGTCGTCGGTGACCGACAGCCGCAGGTCGGGCGAGGCGAACAGGTCGAGGGCGGTGCGCTCGACGGCGTCCGCGAGGACGTGCGCGAGGCGGAGGTCGTCGTCGTACGTGGCCACCGGCCCACCGTAGCCGCCGGGGTCCTCCCCGCCGGAGAGCCCCGCCGCGAGCCGCGCGGTCAGCCGTGCTCGTCGCCGGTGCGGCTGCGCAGCAGGCGCCGCAGGGACTCCAGCCGCGCCGGTCCGGCCGGGCCGGCGTGCCCGTCGGCGACCCACGCGTCGAGGGCGCAGTCCGGCTCGTCGTGGCTGCAGCCGCGCGGGCAGCCGGCGGTCCCGGGGGCGAGGTCGTCGAAGTGCTCCACGAAGGTCGCCGGGTCCACGTGGCCCAGCCCGAAGGAGCGCACGCCCGGGGTGTCCACGACCCAGCCGCCGCCCGGCAGCTGCAGGCCGACCGCGGAGGTGGAGGTATGCCGTCCGCGCCCGGTGACCACGTTGACCGCCCCGGTCGCGCGGTCGGCCTCCGGGACGAGGGCGTTGACGAGGGTGGACTTGCCCACGCCCGAGTGGCCGACGAGCACGCTGACGCGGTCCGCGAGGTGCTCCCGCAGCGCCTCGACGGCGGAGGGGTCCAGCGCGGTGCCGCCCCGGCCGTCCGGCACGCTGCGGCTGATCACGTGCGGCACGTCGAGGGCCTCGTAGTGGGCCAGGAAGGCTCCCGGGTCGGCCAGGTCGGCCTTGGTCAGCACGAGGAGGGGGTCGAGGCCCGCGTCGTAGGCGGCCACCAGGCACCGGTCGACCATCCGCGGCCGCGGCTCGGGGTCGGCGAGGGCGGTGACGACGACGAGCTGGTCGGCGTTGGCGACGATGACCCGCTCGACGCGGTCGCTGTCGTCGGCGCTGCGCCGCAGCACGGTGTCGCGCTCCTCGACCCGCACGATGCGCGCCAGCGTGTCGGGAGCGCCGGAGGTGTCACCCACCATCGCGACCCGGTCGCCGACCACGATCCTGGTGCGGCCGAGCTCCCTGGCGCGCATCGCGACGACGGTGCGGTCCTCGACCCGCGTGGTGTAGCGCCCGCGGTCGACGCCGGTCACCATCCCGACGACGGCGTCCTCGTGGGCGGGCCGCTCCTTGGTCCTCGGGCGGCTGCCGCGGCGCGAGGGACGGGTGCGCACCACCGACTCGTCGAGGTGGTCGTAGCGGCCGCTCACGGCACGGGGGCCTGCGCCCCGACCTCCAGGATGCGCTCCCACACCGTGTGGAAGCCGGGGAAGGTCTTGTCGGCCGTGGCCACGTCCTCGACCTCGACGCCGGGGACCGCCGCGCCGACCACGGCGGCGAACATGGCCATCCGGTGGTCGTGGTAGGTCCGCAGCCGGGCGCCGTGCAGCGGGGCCGGCTCGATGGCCAGGCCGTCGGCGGTCTCCTCCGCGCGGCCGCCGAGCCGGCCGATCTCGGTGGTCAGGGCGGCCAGCCGGTCGGTCTCGTGGCCGCGCAGGTGGGCGATGCCACGGAGCCGGCTGGGCGTGGTCGCCAGCACCGCGAGGGCCGCGACCACGGGGGTGAGCTCGCCGACGTCGGACAGGTCGAGATCGGCCCCCTGCAGGCCCTCGGCGCCCGTCCTGCCGGTGACCACCAGCCCGCGCTCGGTGAGCGAGGTGGTCGCGCCCATCCGGGCCAGGACCTCCCGCAGGTGGTCGCCGGGCTGCGTCGTGGTGGCCGGCCAGCGGGGGATCACGACGGTCCCGCCGGTCACCGCAGCCAGCGCCAGCAGCGGTGCCGCGGAGGACAGGTCGGGCTCGACCTCCGCGGCGAAGGCGCGCACCGGTCCGGGCTCGACCCGCCAGGTCGAGGCGTCCGGGCGGGACACCTCGACACCGGCGCTGCGCAGCACCTGCACGGTCATCTCGATGTGGGTCCGCGAGGGCAGCGTGGCGCCGGTGTGCTCCAGCGTGAGACCGTCCTCGAACCGGGCGCCGGCCAGCAGCAGTGCGGAGACGAACTGCGAGCTGGCCGAGGCGTCGACCCGGACCCGGCCGCCGACGACGCCGCCGGTGCCGTGGACGGTGTAGGGCAGGGTGCCGCGCCCCTCGTCGTCCACGCGGACACCCAGGTCGCGCAGCGCGGTGAGCACCGGCCCGACCGGCCGCTTCCGCGCGGTGGGGTGGCCGTCGAAGCGGACCGGTCCGTCGGCCAGCGCGGCGAGAGGGGGGACGAAGCGCATCACGGTGCCGGCCTGGCCGCAGTCGACGGTGCCGCCGCCGCGGAGGCGTGCGGGCGGGACGACCCGCCACTCCTCGTCCGAGGAGTCGTCGACGACGGCGCCGAGTGCGCGCAGGGCGTCGACCATGCGCTCGCTGTCGCGGGAGCGCAGGGGCTGGCGCAGCGTGCAGGGGCCGTCGGCCAGCGCGGCCAGGACCAGCCAGCGGTTGGTGAGCGACTTGCTCCCCGGCACGGGGACCACGGCGTCGACGGGCCCGGACGCGTGCGGGGCGGGCCAGGTCGGCGGGTGGCTCATCGGTGCGGTTCCTCTCGGTTGCTCGGGTCTCACGGTAGCGCGGCCAAGCGCGTCGGTGACGCTCCGGCGGACGGTGGACAGGTCGCGCGTGGGGGAGTGGGTCCCCGGCACCTCGACGAGCGTGAGCGCGTCGTGCCGGCCGACCGCGTCGGCCACCTCCGCAGGGGTGCCGAAGGGGTCGCGGGCGCCCTGCACGACGAGCGTCGGCAATCCTGCGGCCAACGGCCGGGCCAGCTCCTCGGCGCGGCTGCGCTCCGGCCGCCCGGGCGGGTGGAGCGGGAAGGCGAGGCAGATAACACCGACCACGCCCGGTGTCCCCGGCGCGGTCCGGCACGCGACCCGCGCCCCGGCGCTGCGGCCGCCGACCACCCACGGGACCGGCAGGGGTATGGCGTTCTCGTCCTGCCACCTGGGGTCCGCCAGGGTGGTGGTCACGTCGGTCCAGGCCCGGTCCAGGGTCGGCGGCGGGGTGGCGACCCGGCGGCCGGCCACCCGCCACGGCTGGTCGACGAGGACGACGGTCCAGCCCTCCCCGGCCAGCGCGGTGAGCGCGAGCACGTCGGCGGCGTCCCGGTGGCCGCCGGCGCCGTGCCCCAGCAGCAGCGTGCCGCGGGGCCCGACGCCCTCGGGCGGCGCCGTGACCCGCACCAGGGCCGGACCCTCCCGGGTGGCCACCTCGGCGCGTCCTCCGCGCGTCGTCACCCGCCGAGCACCTCGCCCGTGGTCGGGTCCACGACGCCGACCAGCTGGTCGCTCGGCAGCGGCTCCAGCAGCTCCGGCCCGTTGCTGCGCGAGGAGTTGACCGCGGTGCTCACCGGCCAGGCCCTGAACCGGCCCGGCACGTGCGAGGCGTCCAGCAGCGCGCGGACCTCGTCGGGCGAGGTCAGCCCAGGGTCCAGCCAGTCGCCCCAGGCGGCCGGGTCCAGGGCCACCGGCTGCCGGTCGTGGATGCGGTCCAGGCCCGGCTCGGCCGCCGTCGTGATCACCGTGTAGGACACGATCCAGGACGACGGGTCCTCCGCCGGGGCCTCCGGCGCCTTCCAGAACTCGTAGAGCCCGGCCAGCGCGAGCGGGGCGTCGTCGGCCCTGGTGACGAAGAAGGGCTGCTTGCGCGGCCGCCCCCTTGCGTCGGTGGCGACCGGGCTCCTCTGCCACTCGTACCAGCCGGTGATCGGCACGAGGCAGCGTCGACGGGCGGCCGCCCGCGCGAAGGCCGGCTTGTCCAGCACCGTCTCCGCGCGGGCGTTGGTCATCCGGGCGCCGACCGAGGGGTCCTTGGCCCACGAGGGGACCAGCCCCCACGTGAGGAACCGCAGCTGGCGGACGGGGGCGGCGCCCTCTCCGCCGTCCCTCGGCGCGCGGGTGAGCACCACCGGTGCCTGCTTGCTCGGAGCGACGTTGGTGTCCGGCTCGCCCGGCGGTGGCTGCTGGGGGCTCTTCAGCACGCTGCGCGACCGCTCGGCCGTGGCGTCCAGCTCGACGTCGTAGGCCTCGACGAGCTCGTCGGGGTGGGCCGTGGCGGCGTAGCGTCCGCACATCAGGCCGCACCGCCCCGCCGGACCGTCCCGGGGCGTCTCACTGCTGGTAGCCCACGAGGAAGTTGCCCATCCGCTCCAGCGCGGCGCGCAGGTCCGCCCCCCACGGCAGGGTGACGATGCGCAGGTGGTCGGGCGTCGGCCAGTTGAAGCCGCGGCCGTGCACGACGAGGATCTTCTCCTGCTCGAGTAGGTCGAGGACGAACTTCTCGTCGTCCCGGATGTCGTAGACCTCGGGGTCGAGCCGGGGGAAGACGTAGAGCGCGCCGCGGGGCTCGACGACGGAGACACCGGGCATCGCGGAGAGCATGGAGACGGCGACGTCGCGCTGCTCGGCCAGCCGGCCGCCGGGGACGATGAGCTCCTCGATGCTCTGGTGGCCGGAGACGGCGACCTGGATGGCGTGCTGGGCCGGGACGTTGGGGCACAGCCGCGTGGAGGCGAGCAGCTCGATGCCCTGCAGGAAGCCGGCCGCGTGCGCGGTGGGTCCGGTGATCGCGACCCAGCCGGCGCGGTAGCCGGCGACCCGGTAGGTCTTGGACAGCCCGTTGTAGGTCAGGCAGAGCAGGTCGGGCGCCAGCTCGGCGACCGAGACGTGCCGGGCGCCGTCGTAGAGGATGCGGTCGTAGATCTCGTCGGCGAGCAGGAGCAGGGAGTGCTCGCGGGCGACCTCGACGATCTGCTCCAGCACCTCGCGGCCGTAGACCGCCCCGGTGGGGTTGTTCGGGTTGATCACCACGATCGCCTTGGTGCGCGGGGTCACCTTGGCACGGATGTCCTCCACCGACGGGTTCCAGCCGTCCGCCTCGTCGCACAGGTAGTGCACGGGGGTCCCGCCGGCCAGGCTGGTCGCCGCGGTCCACAGCGGGTAGTCCGGCGCCGGCACGAGCACCTCGTCACCGTCGTCGAGGAGCGCCTGCAGGGTCATCATGATCAGCTCGGAGACGCCGTTGCCCAGGTAGACGCGGTCCACGTCCAGGGCCGGGAAGCCCGGGACCTCCTGGTAGCGCGAGACGATCGCGCGGCGGGCCGGGAGGATCCCCTTGGACTCGGAGTAGCCCTGCGCGTCCGGCAGCGAGGCGATCATGTCCTGCAGGATCGTGTCCGGGGCCTCGAAGCCGAACGGGGCGGGGTTGCCGATGTTGAGCTTGAGTATGCGGTGCCCCTCGGCCTCCAGCTGGGCCGCCCGGGCTGCCACCGGCCCGCGGATCTCGTACAGGACGTTCTGGAGCTTGACCGACTGGTTCAGCGGCTTCAGCGGGCGGGTGCGGTGGCTCTGGGTCACGGGCCCATCGTCCCACGCCGGGAATGCCGGGAGGCCGCCGCCACGTTCCCCCTTGCGACCCCGAAGGACGCAGGAGGCTGCCCTTGCTCATCACCGCAGTGACCCCAGGAGAGCGGACCGGCGCGAGCGCGCTCGTCCAGACTCACGGGCTAGGCTGGTCGACGATGGACACCGACCAGCCGACGATCGAGGAGCTCGAGGCGCAGGCGATGGCGGAGGCCGACGCGAACGTGGACGTCGCCACCGAGACGCCCGAGGAGCGCGCCGCCCGGTTCGAGCGGGAGGCCATGCCCCTGCTGGACCAGATGTACAGCGCCGCCCTGCGCACCACCCGCAACCCCACGGACGCCGAGGACCTGGTCCAGGAGACCTACGCCAAGGCGTTCGCCGCCTTCCACCAGTACCGTCCGGGCACCAACCTCAAGGCCTGGATGTACCGCATCCTGACCAACAGCTTCATCAACTCCTACCGCAAGAAGCAGCGGCAGCCGCTGGAGTCGGACGCCGGAGAGGTCGAGGACTACCAGCTGGCAAGGGCGGCGTCGCACTCCTCCCAGGGGCTCCGCTCGGCGGAGGCCGAGGCGCTGGACCACCTGCCGGACAGTGACGTGACCCGGGCGCTGGCCTCGATCGGCGAGGACTTCCGGATGGCGGTCTACCTCGCCGACGTCGAGGGGTTCTCCTACAAGGAGATCGCCGAGATCATGGACACCCCGATCGGCACCGTGATGTCCCGGCTGCACCGCGGCCGCAAGCAGCTGCGCGAGCTCCTCACCGACTACGCGCTGGAGCGCGGCGTCATCTCCTCCCGCGAGGAGGCCCGACGATGAACCAGCCCGCCGAGGGCGCCGGGACCGCCGACTGCGCCGACGTGATCCTGCGGCTGTTCGAGTACGTCGACAACGAGACCGCCCCGGTGGACCGTGAGCGCATCCACGCCCACCTCGAGGAATGCGGGCGCTGCCTGGCCGAGTACGAGCGCGACCTGCTCATCAAGGCGCTGGTGCGGCGGGCGTGCGCGGGCCAGCGCGCCCCGGAGGCGCTGCGGGCCCAGATCCTGACCCGGATCACCACTACGGTGACGGTCGTCGAGCGCGGCGCCGAGCCGTCCTGACCGACGCCGCCCGGGACCACGCACGAAGGGGCCGGTGCGCACCGTCTGGTGCACACCGGCCCCTCCTGTCCGGCGACCACGTCGCCGGACCGCGCCCGAGCTGGCTCAGGCGTTGGGCTTGCGGCCGTGGTTCGCGGCCTTCTTCTTGCGGCGCCCCGGCGAGGTCCTCGGCCGGCGGCGGTCCGCCCCATGATCGCACACGCCGGGCGCGCGGCGCGTATTGTATGTGATCGCGATCACGTTGAAGGTAAAGACTTGTTCAAGAATCGCCGATTAAGGCCGTTTCGTCTCGACCCGTGAAGTGACGTATGGGACAGTGTGGGCTACGGCCACTCCCTGTGCCGGACGACCCGATCCCCGTGCCATCCCGGCACCCGTGAAAGGAAACGATCGTGCTGCAGCTCCTCTCGATGCTTGCCTCGTTCACCCTTGCTGGCGGCTACACCCCGGACATCCTCACCTGGGCGGCTGAGCAACGCCGAAT
>QEUR01000118.1 GCA_003577095.1 Acidobacteriota bacterium | reverse complement strand
CCGCCTCGGCGGACGGAGCGGGCTGGGCCGCACCCTCGTCCTCACCGTTGACGACGGCCGCCAGCGAGAGCTTGCCGCGCGGGTCGATCTCCTTGAGCTCGACCTGGACCTTCTGGCCCACGTTGAGCACGTCCTCGACGGCGTCGATGCGCCGGCCGCCGACGAGCTTGCGGATCTCGGAGATGTGCAGCAGGCCGTCCTTGCCCGGCAGCAGCGAGACGAACGCCCCGCAGGTCGTCGTCTTGACCACGGTGCCGAGGAAGCGCTCGCCGATCTCGGGCATCTGCGGGTTGGCGATCGCGTTGATCGCGGCCCGCGCCGCCTCGGCCGAGGGGCCGTCGGTGGCGCCGATGTAGACGGTGCCGTCGTCCTCGATGGAGATGTCCGCGCCGGTGTCCTCCTGGATCTGGTTGATCATCTTGCCCTTGGGGCCGATGACCTCGCCGATCTTGTCGACCGGCACCTTCACCGAGATGACCCGCGGCGCGTAGGGGCTCATCTCGTCCGGGGCGTCGATGGCCTCGTTCATCACGTCGAGGATGTGCAGCCGCGCGTCGCGGGCCTGGGTCAGCGCCCCGGCCAGCACGTCGGCGGGGATGCCGTCGAGCTTGGTGTCCAGCTGGATCGCGGTGACGAACTCCCGGGTGCCGGCGACCTTGAAGTCCATGTCGCCGAAGGCGTCCTCGGCGCCGAGGATGTCGGTCAGCGCGGCGTAGCGCATCTGTCCGTCGACCTCCGCCGAGACCAGGCCCATCGCGATGCCCGCGACCGGCGCGCGCAGCGGCACGCCGGCGTTGAGCAGCGACATCGTGGACGCGCAGACCGAGCCCATCGAGGTCGAGCCGTTGGAGCCGAGCGCCTCGGACACCTGGCGGATCGCGTAGGGGAACTCCTCGCGGGTGGGCAGCACCGGCATCAGGGCGCGCTCGGCGAGCGCGCCGTGGCCGATCTCGCGGCGCTTCGGTGAGCCGACGCGGCCGGTCTCGCCGGTGCTGTAGGGCGGGAAGTTGTAGTTGTGCATGTAGCGCTTGCGGCTCACCGGCGAGAGGGTGTCCAGCTGCTGCTCCATGCGCAGCATGTTGAGCGTGGTGACGCCCATGATCTGGGTCTCGCCGCGCTCGAAGATCGCCGAGCCGTGCGCCCGCGGGATCACCTCGACCTCGGCGGAGAGGGCCCGGATGTCCTTCAGGCCGCGGCCGTCGATACGGACCTCGTCGCGCAGGATGCGCTCGCGGATGAGCTTCTTCTGCACGGCGCGGTAGGCCGCGTCGATCTCCTTGTCGCGCCCGGCGAAGGGCGCGTCCGCGGTCACGTCGCTGTCCCCGGCCGCGTCCCAGTGCAGCCCGAGCAGCTTGCCCTTGAGGGCGACCTTGATCTCGTCGATGCGGTTCTCTCGCTCCTGCTTGCCCGCGATCTGCAGCGCCTGCGCGAGGTCGGCGGAGGTGGCCTCCTCGACCGCGGCGTAGGCGTCGTCCTCGTAGTCGAGGAAGCGCGGGAACTCCTGGACCTCCTTGGCCGCCTTGGCGGCCAGCTCGGCCTGGGCCTCGCACAGGACCTTGATGAACTTCTTGGACTCCTCCAGACCCTGGGCCACGACCTCCTCGGTCGGGGCCTGGCCGCCCTCGCTGACCAGGTCCCAGGTCGCCTGGGTCGACTCGGCCTCGACCATCATGATCGCCACGTCGTCACCGACCACGCGGCCGGCCACGACCATGTCGAAGGTCGAGCGCTCGCTGTCGGAGAAGTTGGGGAAGGCGACCCACTGGCCGTCGATGTAGGAGACCCGCACGCCACCGATCGGGCCGCTGAAGGGCAGGCCGGAGATCTGGGTGGACAGCGACGCGGCGTTGATCGCGAGCACGTCGTACTGGTGGTCGGGGTTGAGGGAGAGCACGGTGATGACGACCTGGACCTCGTTGCGCAGCCCCTTGGCGAAGGTCGGGCGCAGCGGGCGGTCGATCAGCCGGCAGGTCAGGATGGCGTCGGTCGAGGGGCGGCCCTCGCGACGGAAGAAGCTGCCGGGGATCTTGCCGGCGGCGTACATGCGCTCCTCGACGTCCACCGTCAGCGGGAAGAAGTCGAAGTGGTCCTTGGGGTGCTTGCTGGCCGTCGTCGTGGACAGCAGCATCGTGTCCTCGTCGAGGTAGGCGGTGACGGCGCCGCCGGCCTGCCTCGCCAGGCGCCCGGTCTCGAACCGGACGGTGCGGGTGCCGAAGCTGCCGTTGTCGATCGTGGCTTCGGCGAACGTGATCTCTGGACCCTCCATGGGCCCTCCTTTTCATCTGTCACTCGCAGCTCGGGGCATCATCGTTGTGCCCGGCCGTGTCCTTCTTGGGGGTATGCCGTCCCGGCAGTCCCCCGGCGACGCACCGGATCTGGCGACCGGTCACGTCATACGCAAAGGAGCGGTCCCCGAGGCGTTCGGGAACCGCTCCCCTGCGAGCTCAGCGGCGCAGGCCGAGTCGCTTGATCAGCGACCGGTAGCGCTCGATGTCGGTCTGCTCCAGGTAGCGGAGGAGACGCTTGCGCTTGCCGACCAGCAGCAGCAGGCCGCGGCGGCTGTGGTGGTCGTGCTTGTGGTCGCGGGAGTGCTCGGTGAGCTCCTTGATGCGGGCGGTCAGCAGCGCGACCTGCACCTCCGGGCTGCCGGTGTCGCCCTCGGTCGTGGCGTACTCCTTGATGATGTCCTGCTTGGCGGCAGTGTCGATCGCCATGGGCGACTCCTTCTTGTCTCGTTGCGCGGCGCGCCCGGGCCTGTTCACCGGGGCACTCTCCATCCGCGGCCGTTCAGACGGCGTCTGCCAGGATAACAGCGCGCGGGCAGCTCGCCCTAATCATCGCCGTGCCACGATGGGCGCATGACCACCACCGAGCCGTTCCCGACCGACTGGCAGCGGGCGCTGTGCGTCGTCGCCCACCCCGACGACCTGGAGTACGGTACCGCGGCCGCCGTGGCCGGCTGGACCGCGGCGGGCAAGGAGGTGACCTACCTGCTGGTCACGCGCGGCGAGGCGGGGATCGACACGATGCACCCGCGGGAGGCCGCCGCGGTCCGCGAGCAGGAGGAGCGCGACGGCGCCCGCGAGGTCGGCGTGGAGCAGGTCGACTTCCTCGAGGGTTACCGCGACGGCGTGCTGGAGAACGGCCTGGGGCTGCGCCGGGACCTGGCGAGGGAGATCCGCAGGCGGCGCCCCGAGGTGGTCATCACCCAGACCTTCGGCGAGCGGTTCGCGAACGGGATGCTCAACCAGGCCGACCACCGCGTCGTGGGCCGCGAGGTGCTGGACGCCGTCGCGGCGGCCGGCAACCGGTGGATCTTCCCCGAGCTGGTGGAGGAGGGCCACGAGCCGTGGGGCGGCGTGCGACACCTGGGCTGGGTCGGCGGCGAGGTCACGCACACCGTGGACGTGACCGAGCACTTCGAGGCGGCGGTGCGCTCGCTGGAGGCGCACCGGGAGTACAACTCCGCGCTGCCGGACGACTTCCCCCAGCCCCGCGAGCTGCTGACCTTCATCCTCGGCGATCCGCAGAGCGCCGGCGAGCACGGCCGCCCGACCCGCTACCTGTGGGGCGTGGACCTGTTCACCTACGGGATGAACGCCTAGGTCCGGCGCTGGCAGCCGCCGCACCAGAACAGGTTGCGGCCGGCGACCACCTTCTGCCGCACGGCGGACCCGCAGCGCAGGCACGGCATACCCGTGCGCTGGTAGACCGCGAACTCGCGCGGGACCTCGACGGCCTCCCCCGCCTCGACGCGCGCCCGCACGTCGGCGAGGACGTCGTCGAGGGTGATGATCGACCCGGTCCGCACGCCCCACGGCATGAGGTGGACGAGGTCGTCCCAGATGAGCTGCCACGACGCGCGCCTCAGCGAGCGCCCGGGCCGCAGCGGGTGCAGCCGGTGGCGCCAGAGCACCTCGCAGCGGTAGATGTTGCCCACGCCCGCCAGCACCGTCTGGTCCATGAGCAGCTCGGCGACGGTCTTGCCCGACCGCGCGATCTTCCGGTAGGCGGCGTCGGGGTCGTTGTGCGCGCCCACCGGCTGGAGGGGGTCGGGACCCTGCCGGTCGACCAGCCGGGCGACCTCCTCCTGGTCGACCACCGTGCAGGCCATCGGCCCGCGCAGGTCGGCCACGTGGTGCTCGTCGGCGATCCGCAGCCGGACCTCGCCGACGACCGGCGGCTCGCTGCCCGGCGGGTCGACGGGAAGCACGAACCACTTGCCGATGAGGCCGAGGTGGACGTAGAGGGTGCGGTCCTGCGCGAAGTCGACGAAGAGCAGCTTGCCGTGCGCCCACGCCCCCTCCAGCACCGTGCCGTCGAGCAGCGCGGCGCCCTCGGCGAACCGCCCCTGCGGGCTGCTCACCTCCGGCGTCGTCCGCCCGAAGGCGTCGTCGACGGCTCGCGCCAGCCGGTGCAGCGTGTGTCCCTCGGGCATGCGCCCATCGTCTCAGGCACCTGTTCGGTCCCCGGTATGCGGTGCCCGGCGCCCCTCAGCCGTCCACCGTGCCGGTGGCCGGGTCGACGAACAGCTCGACGTCCTCCTCGTCCTGGGTGTCCACGACCACCCGCCAGGACCAGCCCCCGTCGTGCTCGGCCAGCGCGGCCTCCTCCAGCTGGCCCTCGGCCGAGCGGGTCGCGGCGACCACGGCCTCGGCCAGGCTCGTCCGCGCCTCCGCCAGCGCCCGGCGCGCCGCGACCGGCGGCTCCTCCGCGTCCTCGGCGCCGTCGACCAGCGTGCCGTCCGGGCTGACGGTGACGGTGCTCGCGCCGCCCTGGCCGAGCACCTCCACCTCCCAGAACCCGTCCTCGCGGTCGTCCAGGGCGTAGGCGGCCGGGCCCTCGCCGCCGCCCGCCGCCACCGCGCTGTCGACGGCGGCCAGGCCGGCCGCCGTCGTCTCCGCGCCGGGCCCCAGCCCGACCACGCCGTCCTCGTCGTCGTCCCTCTCGTCGTCGACCGGGTCGTCGTCGGCCTCGGTGGCCTGCGCGGGCGCGCTCGTGACGGCCGCCTCGCCGGTGCCGGCCCCCGGGTCCGCCGAGGCGTCCCCGGCGTCCGCCGTCGTCGGCGCCCGGTCGGGCGGCGCCGGACCGTCGTCGGAGCAGGCGGCCAGCGAGACCGCCAGGGTCAGGGCCATGGCTGCGGTGATGCTGCGGTCGGACCTCATCCGACCGATCCTGCCAAGCGAGTCTGGGTCCGTCCTGACGAGCGGCTGCGCGGGTGGGAGATCAGCCGTCGACGGAGAGGACGCGGCCCTCCACCGAGACCTCGACGTCGACGTCGTCGTCGCCCTCGGTGGTGTCGACCGACACCTCCCAGTAGTGCTGGCCGTCCTCCTCCTCGAGCCCGGCGTCGTCGAGCACGCCGCCGACCTCGTCGACCGCGACCTGGATCGCCTCCTGCAGGGTGATGCTGGCGGCGTCCAGGGCGGCCCTGTCGTCGTCGTCCAGGTCGTCGTCGTCCTCGGTGCCGAGCACGGAGGTGCCGTCGCCGGAGACGGTGACCTCGACCGAGCGGCCGTCGAGGGCGACGTCGACCTCCCAGCTGCCGTCGTCGTCCTGGTCGTCGATCTCGTAGGCGGTTCCGCCGGTCTCCTCCTCGGCGGTGCCGATCGCCAGCAGGGCGGCGGCGGTGAGGTCGCCGGCGTCGGTGACCGAGGCCCCGTTGTCCTCGCCCGTCGGGTCGGTGCTCGCCGCGTCGGTCGTGGCGGACTCGCTCGCAGAGGAGGCCTGCGGGCTCACGCCGTCGCCGGCGCCGTCCTCGCCCCCGCACGCGGAGAGGCCCACGGCGAGCGTCAGGGCGAGAGCTGCGGTCAGGGTCTTCGTCTGCGTCTTCATGGCTCCAGAGTGGCAGCGCATCGTGAGGGAGGCTCTCATGAGACACCTCTCACCGGCGCCGGCCCCTCGCGGCGCGGGACGCCCTGCTCAGCCGGTGTTGCGCAGGCCGGCAGCCACCCCGTTGACCGTGGCCAGCAGGGCGCGCTGCAGCTGGGCGGTGGTCGCCTCGTCGGCGCCGCCCTCCTCGCGCAGCCGCCGCAGCAGCTCGACCTGCAGGTAGGAGATCGGGTCCAGGTAGTTGTCGCGCACGGCCAGGGTGCGCTGCAGCACGGGCTGGTCGTCGAGCAGCTCCTCCTCGCCGGTGAGCAGCCTCAGCTCGGCGACGGTGAGCTCGAGCTCGGCGCGGATGTCGTCGAAGACGTGCCGCAGCGGCGGCGGCACCAGCGACTCGACGTAGTGCGCGGCGATCCCCAGGTCGGTCTTGACCACGGTCATCTCGACGTTGGAGACGACCGCCTGGAAGAAGTGCCAGCGCTCCAGCATCTCCCGCAGCGTGTCTCCGTGCCCGGCCTCGCGTGCGGCACGCAGGCCGGAGCCGACGCCGTACCAGCCGGGCACGATCTGCCTGGTCTGCGTCCAGCCGAAGACCCAGGGGATCGCGCGCAGGCCCTCCAGCCCCTTCCCCGTGTCCGGCCGCTTGCTCGGCCGCGAGCCGATGTTGAGCGCCCCGAGCTGGTCGACCGGGGTGGCGGCCACGAAGTACGCCGGCAGGTCGGGGTCCTCGATGAGGCTGCGGTATGCGGTGTACGCCGCCTCGGAGGCCACGTCCATGACCTCGCCGTAGCGCTCCCGCTCCGCGGCGGTGGTGCGCGGGTCGCGGTGCAGGGCCGAGGCGCGCAGGACAGCGGCGAGGGCGAGCTCGAGGTTCTCCTTGGCCAGCGCGGGCAGGGAGTACTTGTCGGAGATGACCTCGCCCTGCTCGGTGAACTTGATCTCCCCCTCGAGGACGCCGTGGGGCTGGGCCAGGATCGCCTCGTAGGTCGGGCCGCCGCCCCGGCCCACCGACCCGCCCCGGCCGTGGAAGAGCCGCAGCCGCACGCCGTGCTCGGCGGCGACGTCGCGCAGCGCCCGCTGGGCCCGGTGGATGGCCCACTGGCTGGTGAGCACGCCGGCCTGCTTGTTGGAGTCGGAGTAGCCGAGCATCACCTCCTGCACGTCGCCGCGCAGCCGCACCAGCTCGCGGTAGGACGGCGTGGACAGGAGCGTGCCGACCAGCTCCGCGGCGCCGGCCAGCTCGTCGATGGTCTCCAGCAGCGGCGCGAAGCCGATCCGGGCGAAGGCGCCGTTGTCCCCGGTGCTGCCGTGCAGGTCCACGAGGCCCGCCTCGCGGGCGAGCACGGCCGCGGCGAGCACGTCGTCGGGCCCCTGGGTCATCGACACGATGTAGGTCTCGACCGCCTCGTCGCCGTAGGTGTCCAGCGCCTCGCGGATCTCGTCGAAGACCGCGAGGGTCTGCGAGCGGGCCGCGGCCCGGGTGAGCAGGGGACGGCGCGAGCCCAGCTCCTCGGCGAGCAGGCGGGTGCGCGCGGGGCCGTCGAGCACGGCATACCCCTCCTCGCCCGTGGCGCCGGCGGCGTCCAGGAGGGGGGCGAGCGCCTCGTGGTGCTTCTCGGCGTGCTCGCGCACGTCCAGGGTGGCCAGGTGCAGGCCGGTGCCGGCCAGCGTCTGGGTGGCGCGGGCCAGCCCGCCGTCGGCGACGAGCACGCCGCCGTGGTGGCGCAGGGAGCCCGCGACGACCTGCAGGTCGGCGAGGATCTCCCCGACGCCGGCGTAGTCCCGACCCGGCTCGTGCGGCGTGCCCCGCTCGAACCGGCGGTCGGTGTTGAGCAGCTTGGCGCGCACGCAGGTCAGCTTCAGCCGGTAGGGCTCGCGGGCGTTGAGCTCGAGCACCCGCGGGTCGAGGCCGGGCAGGCGCTCCAGGTCGCGGCGGACCGACTCGGCCAGCTCCGGGTCGACCTCGACGACGTCGGTCGAGGAGGACAGCCGGGAGATGAGCACGTCGACGAGGGACAGCGCCACCCCGACCGCGTGCCGGCCGTGCAGCTGCAGGATCTCGCGGGTGACCTCGGGCGTGACGAACGGGTTGCCGTCGCGGTCGCCGCCGATCCAGGACCCGAAGCGCACCGGCGGGCGGGCAGGGTCGACGTCCACGCCGTGCTCGGCCAGCAGGTCGCCGAGCTCCCCCAGCAGCTCGGGGACCGTCGTGCCGAGGACCTCGTCCAGGTAGTACATGGCGTTGCGGGCCTCGTCCATGGGCGTGGGCCGGCTCCGGCGCAGCTCGTCGGTCTGCCAGATCAGGTCGATGAGCTCGGCCAGGTCGTGGTCCTGGCGGCGGCGCGCCACGGTGTCCGGCTCGGTCGCCGCGGCGAGCACGTCGGACAGGTGCCGGATCTTGGTCAGCACGCTGCGGCGGGAGGCCTCGGTGGGGTGGGCGGTGAAGACCGGCCGCACGTCGAGCTCCTCGACCGTGCTCGCCAGCAGCTGCGGCCCGCCGGCGGCGACGACGTCGCGGACGGCGGAGGTGAGCCAGCCCTCGGCCTCGGGCCGGGAGGACAGGGTGCGCACGCGGTGGACCTGCTCGGCGGCGTTGGCCAGGTGGAAGTACGCCGCGAACGCCCGGACGAGCGAGGAGGCCGTCTCCAGGGGCAGGCCGGCCAGCACCTGGCGAACCTGCTCGGCCGCCGCGTCGTCACCCTCCTGGCTGGCCTTGGTGGTCAGCCGGACCTGCTCGACGGTGTCGAGCAGGTCCTGGCCGTGGTGGCGCACCAGGGTCTGGCCGAGCAGGGTCGACAGGCGCCGGACGTCGGCGCGCAGCTCGGGGCTGATCGGGTCGTGCGGGGCCGGGGACGGCGCCGCCTGCCCGGGGGCGGGGTCGGTGGTGGTGCGCTCTGTCACGGACCATGACCCTACGGCAACCGCTCCACGGTGCCGGACGCCGCGTCAGGGGGTGGCCGCGCTGCTGCGCTGCTGCTCCTCCAGCCACCCGGCGTAGCTGCCCTCGAGCTCGACCACGTCGAACCCGGCCCGGCGCAGCGCCGAGGAGGCCACCGCGTTGCGTACCCCCGTCTGGCAGAAGGTCACGATCGTGCCCTCGCGGGGCAGCTCGTCCTGGTGCCACAGCACGCGTCCCGCCGAGAGCTGCTGCGCGCCGGGGATCGTCCCCGCGGTGTGCTCGCTCCGGTTGCGCA
The DNA here is from genome assembly GCA_003577095.1 of Acidobacteriota bacterium. GTDB lineage: Bacteria > Actinomycetota > Actinomycetes > Actinomycetales > Dermatophilaceae > Ornithinicoccus. Next base: position 193 of record QEUR01000118.1, on the reverse strand, counting down.
CGTCCAGGAGCAGCGCGGCGTCGAGGTCGTCCAGGTCGCGCGGCGCCACGGTCGGCACGGCGCGCAGCGGCAGCCCGTCGAGGGTGGTGACGTAGCCGACGACGTCGTCGACGCCGACCCGCACGAGGTGGTCCCAGACCGCCTGCGCCTGCTCCGGGCCGCGCGCGAGCAGCACGACCGGGCGCGTGTCGGT
>QEUR01000117.1 GCA_003577095.1 Acidobacteriota bacterium | reverse complement strand
CGTCCGTCTCGCTGACCACCCGGACGGTGAGCTCCTCGTTCCCGAGCTCGCCGCGGCAGGTGGTCAGGCTGTGGAAGTGGCACTCGTGGGTCTGGTCCAGGTACGGGGCCACCGAAAGGTAGAACTCGTCCTGGGGCAGCGGCAGCCGGGCCTCGCGGCCCTCGGCGTCCGAGAGCAGCACCGCCGCGGGCTGCACCGAGGCGATCAGCTCTGCCGGTCGTGCGGACACCGGGGTCGCCTCCAGCCGGTCGATGACCTCCCGCGCGGCCAGGCCCTGCAGGCCGTGCGCGGTCAACAGGTCCTGCCGGCCGTCGGCCGTCGGAGTGGGGGTGATGGGGGTGCACCCGCTGAGGACCAGCAGGGTCAGGAGGGCACCGGCGAGCGGCGGGAGAAGAGATGCTCGAGAACGCATGCGGGCACCGTAACAACCCCTACCGGGTAGGGGTATGAGGGGTCTGTCCCGGCCGGGGCGGGACGGGCCGTCCGGTCGCGTGCCGGTGGCTGCCGCTGCCTGAGACGGAGGTCACAGGCTCTGCAGCAGCTGCTCCATCGTGGCGATCTCGGCCTCCTGGTCGGCGATGATCTTCTCCGCGAGCTCCAGCGCCTGCGGGTTGCGCCCGTCCTGCAGCTCGGCGTCAGCCATCTCGACGGCGCCTCGGTGGTGGGCGATCATCAGCTCCAGGAAGCGTCGGTCGAAGTCGGTCCCGGAGAGGCTCTGGAGCTCGGCCATGGCCTCCTGCTGGTTCATGCCGTCCATCTCCATGCTGCCCATGTCCATGTCGCCGTGGTCCATGCCACCGGTCCCGCCCGCGGGGGCGGTCTCCTCGCCCCAGGCGCTGAGCCACGACTGCATCTTCTCGATCTCCGGGCCCTGGGCCGCGGAGATGTCCTCGCCGAGGGTACGCACCTCCTCCGAGCCGGCCTGCTGCACCGCGAGGTCGGCCATCTCGATAGCGCCCTCGTGGTGCACGATCATCATCTGCGCGAAGGTGGTGTCGGCGTCGTTGTGCGCCTCGTCGGCAGCCGTCTGCGTGGCGCCCGGGGCGCCGCCCCCGCCGGCCGTGCCGGACGGCGTGCTGGAGTCCTCGGCGCTCTCACCGCACCCCGCCAGCACGAGGGCCAAGGCGGCGATGGCAGCAGGGAGCAGGGTCTTGTGGCGGTTCATCAGGAGCCTCCGGGTGCGTCGGGCCGGTGACCGTCGCTCCACCCACGCCGCCGTGGGCGAGGGTCTGGGCGGGCGGCCCTTTCGCTCCGACGCTAACCGCCGGTGGAAGTCCGGCGAGACCGCAACCGGCCTGGCGCGGGACATCTCCATCAAGTCTCCACAGTTCCTCGGTCTCCCGCACGGACGGGCCCGCGGACCTGCGCGCCGGGCACCCTCGACGAGCTCGTCGAGGCCTGAGCGACGGGCGTGGGCCGCTCTGCGTGCTCGACGCTCCCGCGCCGGCGCGTCGGCCCCCCGAGGGGGAGAGACGTACCGGGCGGCGTGCCCGCGCGCAGCGGTCTGCGCGTGACGGGTCGCGGTCTGTGAGCGAGACGCCCGGTGTGGTCCTGGGATCGTCACACAGCCCCGCGCCGTCGTGAGGGTCACGCGGTCGGGGGGACCACGTTGTCCTGCGGCTGTCCGCCGGGGGGCTGCAGCCGCCGGGCGCCTAGGACCAGGACCCCGCCGACGGCGACGCTGACCAGCGCCCAGAGCTGGGGTTGGGTCAGACCTGCCAGGACCGGGTCGTTGATGCGGACGAGCTCCACCGACAGGCGTGCCAGGCCGGACAGGACCAGGTAGGCGCCGAACACCCGGGCGGGAACCCACCGGCGCCCGAGAGCGGCCAGGACCGCGACGATCAGGACGGCGGCGGCTGCCTCGTAGAGGGGGGTCGGGTGCACCGGGACGTCGGTGGGGACGACGCCGTCCGGGAAGGCCATGCCCCAGGGCAGGTCCGTGGGGCGGCCGTAGGTCCCGTCGCCCGAGAGGAGGCAGCCCAGGCGTCCGATGGCGTAGGCGACGGTGAGAGGGACCGCGACGGCGCCGGCGACGACACCGCCGGGCAGCTGGTGGCGTCGGATGATGACGAGGACGGCCGCGGTACCGCCGAGGAGCCCGCCGTACCACGTGAAGCCCATGCCGCCCAGGTCGTGGACGGTGATCGACGGGAGCTGCTCGAGAAGGTAGTAGATCTTCGCGCCGACGAAGCCCCATACGGTGGACCACAGGACCAGGGCATGCGCAGAGTCCCTGCTCAGGTCCCGTCGCTCGAAGGCCCGCCCGAGCAACCACGCCGCGACCAGCGCAGCGGCCGCCTTGCTCAGGCCGTAGGTCTGCACGTCGAAACCGAGGATGGTGAACAGCACCGGACGCATCGTGACTTCTCCCGTCATGGACAAACGAGGCTGCGAGCCGCCCGTCCTCACCGGGGCCACCAAGCATTCGCCGCCATCATCACCGGCTTACACGGAGGTGGACGGGGCGTTCGGTCGAGATTTGATGAAGACGCACCCGAGGGAGCGACCGGCGGGCGGTACCGGGATGCCGCGATCGAGGGCTCGATCGAATCTCCACCGTCGCGGTGCCGGACCCCGACCATTCTGTGGTTTGGTGGCAGATAACTGGTGCCCCACGGGGGTAGGCGGAGGTGGACGATGGCGGTGACAAGGACCTACCGGGTCTGGGGACTGACCTGCGGTGCCTGCCTGGCCGTGGTCCTGGACGCCGTGCGTTCCCTGCCGGGCGTGCGGTCGGCGGCGGTGGACCTTGTCCGGGAGGGCGGGTCCCGGCTCGTCATCACCGCGACGAGGGAACCTGCGGCCGAGACCATCCGTGCCGCGGTTGAGCTAGGAGGGTTCGTCCTGGGCCGGTCCGGAGGCGAACGGACCGGCTCCGGCTCGTCGCCGGGAACCGGCACGGGGAACGACCGGCGGGCCCTGACCGCCATCGGTCCCGGCGCGGGCATGTTCCCGACGTGGCGAATGTCTGAGGGTTCGCGGGCCTGAGGTCGCGGCCGCCAGGGCGGTCGTGCCGACGCCTGGGCCGCAGCAGTCCTGCCGCACGGCCAGGTCACCGACCTCCTCGGCGAGCGCCTCCAGGATCACCTCGGTCGGCACGGCGGCCGTGTCGTCCTGCAGATTGGCCAGCTCCACGGTGTACTCGGGGGGCAGCAGGTCGGAGCGGGTCGACAGGAGCTGGCCGAGCTTGACGAAGGTGGGACCGAGCTGCTCCAGCGCCAGCCGCAGGTGTTCGGGCTGGGTGTACGTGCGCCCGTGCTGGTGCCCGGGAAGGCCGCGACGGAAAGGAAAACGCCCCTGCAGCCCCATGGCCCCGATGGTGAACCCGAACCCGTGGACCGACAGGGTCTCCACGATCTGGCGGTACCGGTCCCGTCGCGAACCCACCGGTCACCTCCACGGACGTCTCTCTGGTCGCACCTCTGGTCGAGGAGAGTCCTACCCTACAGACGGGCGAGGAACGGGGCTGATCTTCATCAGATCACGACAGAAGAGCCGCCTCATCCTCGGGTTCGGCAGGCACGCTGAAGGGTGTCAAAAGAAGCGCTGTTGCAGCGAGCACACCTGAGCGCGGGACGCGCGAAGGTTGCGGAAAGAAGGAACCATGATGAACCACAGCGGTGCCGGGCACCTCAAGGGCATGGCCCTGCTCGTCGCAGGAGTGTTCGTCGTCCTGCTGCTGCTCGGCAGGGCACCGGGTGAGGCCCTGCTCCTGGCCGCCGTGCTGGCCTGCCCGCTGATGATGATGCTGATGATGGCCGGCGGCCACGGCAGGCACAGCGGTCGCGCGGGGCACGGTCCACAGAACCACGCCGACGCGTACCCGCTGGACCCGACGACGCCAGCCGGCACGCGTCCGGGCACCGACCTCGGACGGCCCACGCACTGACACCCCCCACCGCCCGCTCACCCGGGTGCCTACACGACAACCGGTGGAGCTCGCAGCCTTTTCAACCACCTGCCGTCGGCCACTCCTGTGCGTCAGGCGGGGTCCTGCCTCGAGGCGTGGATCCCGTGCCGAGGTCCCGGCTTATCCGGGGAATGAACCCCGGGGGGGTATAGTTGCCTGGTACCGGAAGGAGGCGCCCACCCATGGCTCTCGAGGAGACAACCGCAGGCCCGGCAGGGCCCGGGTACGTGAACAACAAGGACGCCCAGCTCAACCGGCTGCGCCGGATCGAGGGTCAAGTCCGCGGGCTGCAGCGGATGGTGGACGCCGACTCGTACTGCATCGACATCCTCACCCAGGTCTCCGCGGCCACGAAAGCGCTCGAAGCGGTGGCCCTGGGCCTGCTCGAGGACCACCTGCGCCACTGCCTCGCGCACGCGAGCAACGACCCGGCACAGCTGGACCAGAAGGTGACCGAGGCCTCCGCGGCCGTCGCCCGGCTCATCCGCTCCTGATCAGCCCCATCCACCCACGACCGAGAGAAGGAAGACCCACATGGACACCGCGAGCACTCCGAGCACCCAGCTGCCGATGGCTCAGGCCGGCGGCTGCGGCTGCTGCGCCGCACCCGCCACCAGCACCACCACGACCACCACCGTCCAGGAGGACATGATGAACACCCAGACCTTCGCCGTCACCGGGATGACCTGTGGTCACTGCGCCAGCGCCGTGACCAGCGAGCTGCAGGGCCTGCCCGGGGTCACCGACGTCACCGTCGACCTGGTCGCCGGCGGCACGTCCACGGTCAGGGTCGCCAGCGACGCTCCCCTGAATGAGGCCGATGTCGCCGCGGCCCTCGACGAGGCCGGCGACTACCAGCTCGCCAGCAGCTGATCACCCGTCCAGGGAACGGACAGGAAGGGACAGGAGTGGCCACCCAGGTGGAGATGTCGGCCGAGCAGACGCGTGCTCTCGAGCTTGTGGTCGGGGGGATGACCTGCGCCTCCTGCGCCAGCCGCATCGAGAAGAAGCTGAACAAGTTGCCCGGGGTCACCGCGACCGTGAACTACGCCACCGAGAAGGCCAAGGTCACCTTCGGTGGAGAAGTCGAACCGGCCGACCTGCTCGCCACCGTGGAGGCGGCCGGGTACACCGCCGCCCTTCCGGCCCCGGCCCCTGCCAGGTCCGACCAGGACGACACGCAGGGGGCCGATGACGGCGAGGCCGACGCCTGGCGCCAGCGACTTCTCGTCTCGGGCGTCCTGACCGTGCCGGTGGTGCTGATGTCCATGGTGCCGGCGCTGCAGTTCGACAACTGGCAGTGGGTGTCCCTGACCCTGGCCTCCCCGGTCGTGGTGTGGGGTGCGCTGCCGTTCCACCGCGCGGCCTGGACCAACGCACGCCACGGCGCCGCGACGATGGACACCCTGATCTCGGTCGGGGTGACCGCGGCCTACCTGTGGTCGCTGTGGGCGCTGCTGTTCACCCACGCCGGCACGACCGGGATGCGGATGTCGTTCGAGCTGCTGCCCAGCCGCGCCGGCGGCGAGGCGCACATCTATCTGGAGGTCGCCGCCGCCGTCACCACCTTCATCGTCGCCGGCCGCTACCTCGAGGCCCGCGCGAAGCGGACCTCCGGTGCGGCGCTGCGAGCTCTGCTGGACATGGGCGCCAAGGACGTGGCCGTGCTGCGGGACGGCCCGGGCGGACCCGTGGAGGCCCGGGTGCCGGTCGCCTCTCTCGCGGTCGGCGACCGGTTCGTTGTCCGGCCGGGGGAGAAGATCGCCACCGACGGTGCCGTGGTCAGCGGCACCTCCGCGGTCGACGCCTCCATGCTCACCGGTGAGTCGGTCCCGGTCGAGGTCGGCCCGGACGACAGCGTCGCCGGAGCGACCGTCAACGTCGGCGGGCGGCTGGTCGTCCGGGTCACCCGCGTCGGCTCCGACACCCTGCTGGCGCAGATGGCGCGCCTGGTCGAGGACGCCCAGAACGGCAAGGCCGAGGTGCAGCGCCTGGCCGACCGCATCTCCGCGGTGTTCGTGCCGATCGTGATCGGGCTGTCCCTGGCCACCCTGGTCGCTTGGCTGGTGGCCGGTGCCTCCGCGGCCGCGGCGTTCACCGCCGCCGTCGCCGTGCTCATCATCGCCTGCCCGTGCGCCCTCGGGCTGGCGACGCCCACGGCGCTGCTCGTCGGCACCGGCCGCGGCGCCCAGCTGGGGATCCTCATCAAGGGCCCCCAGATCCTGGAGTCCACCCGCCGGGTCGACACCGTGGTGCTGGACAAGACCGGCACGGTCACCACCGGCCGGATGGGTGTCATCGGCGTCCACCCCGCTGACGGCGAGTCCGTCGAGGAGGTCCTGGCGCTGGCCGGCGCCCTGGAGGACGCCTCGGAGCACCCCATCGGCCGGGCGGTCGCCGACCACGCCCGGGCCACCGGGCAGCACCTGGCCCCGGTGCACGACTTCGCCGCGCACGGCGGCAACGGCGTCTCCGGCGTCGTCGAGGGCCGAGGAGTCCTGGCAGGCCGCCGCTCCTGGTTGGCCACCGAGTGGGCGCTGAGCATGCCGGCGGACCTGCTCGATGCGGCCGAACGGGCCGAGGCCGAGGGACGCACCCCCGTCTGGGTCGCCTGGGACGGCCAGGTCCGCGCGGTCGTGGTCGTCGCGGACACGATCAAGGACACCTCGACGCAGGCGATCACCGAGCTGCGCCAGCTCGGGCTGCGACCGGTGCTGCTGACTGGTGACAACACCCGCGCGGCCCAGGCCGTGGCCCACGCGGTCGGCATCGCCCCCGGTGACGTGGTCGCCGAGGTGCTGCCGGCCGGCAAGGTCGCCGCGGTCAAGCGCCTGCAGGACCAGGGCGCGATCGTGGCGATGGTCGGCGACGGCGTCAACGACGCCGCCGCCCTGGCCCAGGCCGACCTGGGGCTGGCGATGGGCACGGGCACCGACGTCGCCATCGAGGCCTCCGACCTGACCCTGGTCACCGGCGACCTGCGCGGCGCCGCTGACGCCATCCGCCTGGCCCGGGCCACCCTGCGCACGATCAAGGGCAACCTGTTCTGGGCGTTCGCCTACAACGTCGCAGCCCTGCCGCTGGCCGCGGCCGGCCTGCTCAACCCCCTCATCGCCGGCGCCGCGATGGCGTTCAGCTCGGTGTTCGTGGTCACCAACAGCCTGCGACTACGCCGTTTCGACCCCAGTCGCTGAACCGGGTCGCGACGCGGACACCGGAGCCTCCAGCGGACGTGGACTGGGGCGAAACGACCGCGTCTGCCTCCTCACCGCATGTGGTTCTGGGTGGGTCATGCCCACCAGGACGCCGACCTTGCACCGCCCGGTCTGTCACCCGGCCCTCGGCTGTGCGCCTGAGCGTGACGCGGCGCGCACACGGCTTTCGTCCTGCCCTCGGGAGAAGAAGAAGTTCACCCATGCGTCGTCCGTTCTCCGGACGCGCGGCGCCGCGATCAGGGCCCTGACGTCCCGAGCGGACCGGTGGTGTGGTCCGGGTCGTCGCCGGACGCGAGGAGCGGGCGGGTCTTCACGCCGAGCGCGGGACCGCAGGTGCGCCCGTCCGGGGGATCCGGCTGTATCCGCCGGCCGTCGATCACGGTGATGTCGTCGTACTGCGGCTTCCCCGAGGCGAGGTTGCGGTAGCTGTACCGGGTGATGCTCATGATCGAACAGTCCTCGGCGAACCTCAGGACGTCAAAGCTGTAGGGGTGCCCCTGCAGCTCACCGGCCGTCTCGGGTTCTTCCTCGTCCGCCGTCCGTGCCTGCTCGGTGAGCGGGGGCAGCCGGAACTGGTTCACGAGCCCGCCTCCGGTGAAGGAGCTGACCTGAATGTGGCCGCGGTCCAGGGAGGGGCTGTGCATGTGGCCGCTGAGCCTCGCCGATCCGGCCTGTACGCGGCGCACGGAGTAGGGCTGGTGGGCGATGACCAGGTCCGTGGGCTGCAGGCCCTCGGTCACCGTGCGGAAGCGCGCCGCGAGCTGTTCCTGCGCCGCACCGAAGTCCTCGTTGCGCTCGTTGTAGTAGCGAGCGTCGTTGAAGCCGCTGACGGAGACCCCGTTGACCTCGACACGGACGAACTGTCCGGCTGTTGGCTCGACCGGCAGGACGTTCGGTACACGCGACAGACGCCGCAGCACCGACTCATCCCCGGGGGAGGCGGCATCGTGGTTGCCGCGCACGTAGATGTAGGGCACGCCGAGGCTCTCGATCCCTTCGTAGATGCCGGTGAGCACACCCTCCCGCGGCTGCCCGAAGTTGAGGAGGCCGCCCAGGTCGATGACCGCGTCGACGCGCTCACTGGCCACGACCTGACGCATGAGCGGGTACTGGTTCATCCCGTGCACGTCGCTGACGAGCAGGAACGTGGCGGCGGGCTGAGCTTGGCCGCTGGTCGGCGTGAACTCCTGCCGCATCGCGTCCGAGAGGGCCAGCAGGTTGGTGACGTAGATCGCGCCGTGGTCGGCCCGGCCCGCCAGGTCGGCCAGCACGCCGGTGTTGGTCTGCACCAGCGACAGCAGCGACGTGGCGCGGAACGCTGTGACGTTCTCCGTGCGGTACGCCAGGTATGCCGCCGTGCCCGGCCCGACGAGGGCCATCACGGTGGCGGCCGCGGCCGCGGCGGCGACCCTGGCCAGGTGGTGGGGCCGTGCCACGGCATAGGTGAGCAGGACGAGCAGGGAGCTGAGGAGTGCTCCCAGCGTGTAGGTCCACGCCACCTGGCGCACACCACCGTCGATCGCCTCGCGCAGCTCCTCTCGCCCGGGCTGCAGGCGGCTGGTGTCGGCTCGCCGCCCGGGCAGCAGCTCGGTGACCTCCTGGCGCACCGAGGGACGCGCCCTGAGGCCGGGTGCTGGCAGCGGGCCGTCGAAGGTGACGACGACGTCGCCGACGACCATCGGCAGCCTCGCGGTGGAGTCCAGCGCGGGCGTCAGGGATACGTCAGCCGCGAGGTAGTCCGTCTGCGTGTGAACCGGCCAGAGCTGGGTCGCCGTCACGCCGCCCAGGAACGCGACAACCGCGAGCAGTGACAGGGCCAGTCCGCGCGTCAAGGTCGCGAGCACGTTGGTCAGCATGCACGGCCGTCGCTCAGGGGTCCTCATGAGCGCGACGCCCACCACGGGCGGTGGCGGCTCGGGTAGTGGCGCCGTTGTGCGAACCCCGATACTGCGGCTCGCGAGAGCCGCCCGGGGGCACCCGCAGCGAGCAGGTGCCCCCGGACCGCCCGCATGCGGTGGGCTGGCTGAACGGCGCCGCCGTGCTGCTGCGCGCCGAGGCGCTGGCCTCGGTCGGCGGGTTCGACGAGGGCTACTTCATGTACAGCGAGGAGCT
>QEUR01000116.1 GCA_003577095.1 Acidobacteriota bacterium | reverse complement strand
GCGACGGGCGCCGCAAGGACGGCCCCCGCCCCGGCACCCCGACCCCCGAGCGGCTCATCACCCACGACCCCCGCGACGTCCTCGACCACCCCGACTGGATCACCATCGACACCCCCGACCAGCACGACCCGGACGCCGTCGCCGAGGACCACGCCCCGGCCACCGACCCCGACGACCAACCACCACCCTTCTGAACACGAACCCCTGAGCACGAGCCCCTGAGCACGAGCCCCTGAGCACGGCCCCTGAGCAGGAGCCGGCGGGTCGGGAGGCGCTGACGAGGTGCAGCGCCTACCGGTCGATGTCGCCGACGACGAAGAACATCGACCCCAGGATCGCCACCATGTCGGCCACGACCGTCCCCGGCAGCATCTCGCGCAGCACCTGGACGTTGTTGAACGACGCCGACCGCAGCTTGAGCCGGTGCGGGGCCTTGTCGCCGCGGCTGACCAGGAAGTAGCCGTTGAGCCCGAGCGGGTTCTCGGTCTGCAGGTAGACCTCGCCCTCCGGCACCTTGAGCGCCTTGGGCAGCTTGGTGTCGAACGGTCCGGGCCCCAGCTCTCGCAGCCGCTCGGTGCACGCCCGGGCCAGGTCCAGGCTGACGTGCACCTGCTCGGCGAGCACCTCGAGCCGGGCCAGGCAGTCGCCGGCCTCCCGCGTCACCACCCGACCGGGACCGCCCTCGCCGAAGAGCTCGCCGTAGGCCAGATGGGGCTCGTCGCGCCGCAGGTCCACGTCCAGCCCGGAGGCGCGCGCGATCGGCCCGCTGACCCCGTAGCCCAGCACCTGCTCCATCTCGAGCACCCCGACGCCCCGGGTGCGGGCCTGGACGATCTCGTTGCCGAGCAGCATCGACTCCAGCTCGGGCATCCGGGAGCGCACCTTCTCCACGGCCTCGTCGACGTGGTCGAGCCACCCGTCCGGGATGTCGTGGAGCAGCCCGCCGACCCGCGTGCACATGTAGTGCATCCGCCCGCCGGAGAACTCCTCCATCACCCCCTGCAGCTCCTCCCGCTCCCGGAAGGAGTAGAAGATCGGCGTGATCGCGCCCAGCTCGAGCGGGTAGGACCCGAGGAACATCAGGTGGTTCAGCGCCCGCCCCAGCTCGCACAGGAGCGTCCGGGTCCACGTCGCCCGCTCGGGCACCTCCATGCCGAGCAGGTGCTCGGCGGCGAGCGCCACGCCGACCTCGTTGTTGAAGGCCGACAACCAGTCGTGCCGGTTGGCCAGCACGATGATCTGCCGGTAGTCGCGCGCCTCGAAGAGCTTCTCCGCACCGCGGTGCATGTAGCCGATCACCGGCTCGGCCGCCAGGATCCGCTCCCCGTCCACCGTGACGCGCAGGCGGAGCACCCCGTGCGTGGCGGGGTGCTGGGGGCCGATGTTGAGCACCATCTCGGTCGTGCTCGTCCCGCCCACGCCCGTCCCGGCGCCGAGGGTCACGTCGAGGTCGCGGGTGCTCACCTGCCCCACCCTACTGACGCGGTGCCACCAGCCAGCGGAACCCGCCCGGGCCGCCCGGTGCGCGCAGCGCCGCCAGGGCACCTCGTCTCCCCAGCGCCCGCAGGTATGCCGTGGGCTCACGTCGCGCGAGCTCGTGCGGCACCGGGGCGCCTGCCCCGGGCAGCAGGTCGGCCAGCGCCTCGGCCTGCGTGGAGACCCGGCACCGGACGTCCGGGAAGAGGGTGGCCAGGTGTGACACCAGGCTGTCCACCGCCACGTGCGCGGTGAGGTCGCAGCTGCCGTCCGGCACCGGGGGCACCTGGCGGCCGCCCCGGTAGCCGGTCAGCGTGCCGTCCACCGGCCGGTCCTCGCGGTCGTGCCCGTAGTCCACGACGAGCAGCACGCCCCGGTCCAGGCGTCCCAGCAGGTCGGCCGCCGCCCGGTCGCGCGGCAGCCCCACCTCGGCTCGCCGGACACCGTCCGGCACCCAGCGCACCAGCCAGTCCAGGACCTCCGCGTCCTGGGCGCGAGTGAGCACTCGGCCCGGGGACTCGGTGCCGTCGGCGGCGACGGCGAGCTCACGCCATACCCCGTCCTCGTCCCGCTCGACCACCGGGCAGGGGACCACGTCCAGCCACTCGTGCGCGACGACGAGAGCGTCGCTGAGGTGCGCCAGGCCGTCCGGGAGGGCGGCGCCGCCGGGGGAGACCAGCCACTCGTGGACCCCGGCGGGACGTCGGTCGACGACGTCGACGCCGGTGAGGTGCAGGTCGGGCGCCAGCGCGGCGACGTGGCCCAGCAGCTCCCCACCGCCCGCCCCGACGTCGACCAGGCGGGAGCAGCCGTGCCGGCGCGCGAGGGCGACGACCGCCTCGGCCAGCACCTCGCCGGCGCCGGGGATGCCCTGGACCGAGGTGGCGAAGTGCTCGGCGGGCGCGTGCCGGCGGTAGAACCCGTCCGGACCGTAGAGCGCCTCGTGCCACGCCTGCTCCCACCTCACGCCCCCATCCTCGCCCCCGCCCGTCCCGGCAGCCGGGCCCGGCCTCCGCGGAGCCCCGACGGTGATGTCGTTTTCCTGCTAGACCCACGGGGCGCGAGGGGTGACGATGGAGGGGTGCACCTCGACCACGCGCGCTGCTCGGCAGCCGTCCGCAGCAAGGACCCCCGCTTCGACGGGTGGTTCGTCACGGGCGTGCTCAGCACCGGCATCTACTGCCGGCCCAGCTGCCCGGCCATCACCCCCAAGGTCGTCAACATGCGCTTCTTCGCCTCGGCCGCCGCGGCGCAGGGCGCCGGCTTCCGGGCGTGCAAGCGCTGCCGGCCCGACGCCACGCCGGGCTCCCCGGAGTGGCACGTGCGGGGCGACGTCGCGGCCCGGGCGGTGCGGATGGTCGCCGACGGCGTGGTCGACCGCGAGGGTGTGGGCGGGCTCGCCGGGAGGCTGGGCTACTCGGTCCGCCAGCTCGAGCGGCTGGTGACGACCGAGCTCGGCGCGGGACCACTGGCCCTGGCCCGGGCGCAGCGCGCGCAGACCGCCCGGCTGCTGGTGGAGGGCACCGCGATGACGATGGCCGAGGTGGCCCACGCGGCGGGCTTCTCCAGCATCCGGTCCTTCAACGACACGGTGCGCACCGTCTACGCGACGACGCCCAGCGCGCTCCGCCAGGCCGCGAAGGAGCGCGACGGCGCCCCGACGCGCGACGGCGCCCCCGCCGACGGCGACGCCGCCGAGGGCTCAGCGCGGCTCGACCTGCGGCTGCCCTTCCGTGCGCCGCTGCACGTGCCCAGCCTCTTCGGGCACCTGGCCGCGACCACGGTCCCGGGCGTGGAGGTATGGCGCGACGGGGGCCTGGAGGTCGCCCTCGACCTGCCCCGGGGCCCGGCCGTGGTGCGCCTCGAGGTCCCCGGACTCGACGCCCGGCACGTGCCGGCCCGCCTGCGGCTGAGCGACGTGCGCGACCTCGCCGCGGCGATCCAGCGCTGCCGCCGGCTCCTGGACCTGGACGCCGACCCCGTCGCGGTCGACGAGCACCTCGCCACCGACCCGGCCCTGCGGCCGCTCGTGGCCGGCGCGCCCGGCGTGCGGCTGCCCGGCAGCGGTGACGCCGCCCAGATGGCCGTGCGCGCCGTCCTGGGCCAGCAGATCTCCACCGCCCGCGCCGCCGGGCTCGCCGTCCAGCTCGTCCGGGCCCTGGGCAGGCCGCTGCCGGCGGCCCTGGTCGAGGAGGGCGGTCCCACGCACCTGTTCCCGACGCCCCAGGCCGTCGCCGAGGCGGACGAGGAGGACCTGCCCGGCATGCCCGGGTCCCGCCGGCGGGCGCTTCGCGCGCTGGCCGCAGCCCTGGCGGCCGGCGACCTGGACCTGTCGCCCGGCGCGGACCGCGAGGCCGCCCGTCACGGGCTGCTCGCGCTGCCCGGCATCGGTCCCTGGACCGCCGAGATCGTCGCGCTGCGCGGCCTGGGCGACCCCGACGCGTTCCCGGCCAGCGACCTGGGCGTGCGCACCAGCGCGCGGGACGCCGGTCTCGACGACGACGCAGCCGCCCTCCTGTCGCGCGCCGAGGCCTGGCGCCCCTGGCGCTCCTACGCCACCGCCCTGCTCTGGGCGGCCGGCACCCACGCCTCGGCGCGCCTGCCCGACCACGGCGGTACGCCGCATACCCGACGACCACGCAGCACCCCACCCCGGCCCGAGGAGGCCTCATGAACAGCACGACCACCCACCTCGTCGTCGACTCGCCCGTCGGCCCGCTGACGCTCGTCAGCGACGGCACGCACCTGACCGGCGTGTGGTTCACCACCCACAAGCACCCGCCGGCGGACACCGGCAGGCAGGTGGACCGCGCCGACGCACCCCAGGTGCTGCGAGACACCGCCGACCAGCTGGCCGAGTACTTCTCCGGCACGCGCGCCACCTTCGACCTCCCGCTCGCGGCCGAGGGCACCGACTTCCAGCGGCGCGTCTGGGCGCTGCTGGAGCAGATCCCCTACGGTGAGACGCGCTCCTACGGCGAGCTGGCCGCCGAGCTCGGGCAGCCCGGCGCCTCCCGCGCCGTCGGCCTGGCCAACGGGCGCAACCCGGTCTCCATCGTCGTCCCCTGCCACCGCGTCGTCGGCTCGACGGGGGCGATCACCGGCTACGGCGGCGGTGTGGAGCGCAAGCAGGTGCTCCTCGACCTCGAGCGCCGCGCGGCCGGCGGGGCGCTCTTCTAGACCCCGGAGGTATGCCGTGCCTGCTGCGGCTGGGTGCCGGGACGCCCGGGCCCGGCGGATACCCTGTCGGGGTGACTGATCCCCAGGCCGCAGCACCCGCACGCCCCGCGCAGGACCCCGCGCACGACCTGCACGAGCACGACCTGCCCGAGCAGGTCCGCGTGCGCCAGGGCAAGCGTGCGGCGATGCTGGCCGAGGGCGTGCAGCCCTACCCCGTCTCGGTCCCGGTGACGCACACGCTGGCGCAGGTCCGGGAGACGTGGGGCCACCTGGAGACCGGTGAGGAGACCCAGGACCAGGTCGGCGTGGCCGGTCGGGTCGTCTTCGTCCGCAACACCGGCAAGCTGTGCTTCGCCACCCTCCAGGCCGGCGACGGCACCCGGCTGCAGGTCATGCTCTCACTGGCCGAGGTCGGCGAGGAGGCGCTGGCGCGCTGGAAGGCCTGGGTCGACCTCGGCGACCACGTCTTCGTCGCCGGCCGGGTGGTCTCCAGCCGCCGCGGGGAGCTGTCGGTGATGGCCAGCTCCTGGCAGATGGCCTCCAAGGCGCTGCGGCCGCTGCCGGTCCTGCACAAGGAGATGTCCGAGGAGCAGCGGGTGCGGCAGCGCTACGTCGACCTCATCGTGCGCGACGAGGCCAGGCAGATGGTGCTCGACCGCGCCGCGATGACCCGGGCGGTGCGCGGGGTGCTCGAGGACGAGGGCTACGTCGAGGTCGAGACCCCCGTGCTGCAGACGATCCACGGCGGAGCGGCCGCACGTCCTTTCCGCAGCCACCTCAATGCCTTCGACATGCCCGTGACGATGCGCATCGCCCTGGAGCTTCACCTCAAGCGCGCCGTGGTGGGCGGGATCGAGCGCGTCTACGAAATTGGGCGGATATTCAGGAACGAGGGAATCGACTCCACTCACAGCCCGGAGTTCACGATGCTGGAGGCATATCAGGCCTACGGCGACCAGTTCACGATGGCAGACCTGATGAAGCGGATGATCCTCGCCGCCGCGGACGCCCTCGGCGGCCGTCAGGTGCAGACGCCGCACGGCACCGTGGACCTCGACGGGGAATGGACCTGGCTCGCCTTCTACGACGGCCTTTCCGCAGCCCTCGGCAGGAGCGTCGGGGTGGGCACTCCCAGGGAAGAACTCGTGGCGCTGGCCGACGAGCACGGCGTGCCGGTCCGGCCGGAATGGAATGCCGGAAAGATCGCGCTGGAGATCTTCGGCGACGTGGTGGAGCCGACCCTCGTCCAGCCGACCTTCGTGCACGACTATCCCGAGATCGCCCAGCCCCTGGCGCGCACGCACCGCACCCACGAGGGCCTCGTCGAGGCGTGGGATCTCATCATCGCCGGCGTGGAGCGCGGCACCGCCTTCACCGAGCTCATCGACCCCGAGATCCAGCGCGCCCGACTCACCGAGCAGTCGCTGCTCGCGGCCGGCGGGGACCCCGAGGCCATGCAGCTGGACGAGGACTTCCTGCGGGCGCTGGAGTATGCCGCGCCGCCGATGGGAGGCCTCGGGATGGGCCTGGACCGGGTGCTCATGCTGCTCACCGGTGCGGGCATCCGCGAGACGATCCTCTTTCCCTTCCTCAAGCCGGAGGCATGATGGGCGACCTGCTGCACGAGGGCTGGATGATCCTGGCCGCGCTGATTCCCTCGATCGGCCTGCTCTTCCTCTTCTGGGTGATCCTGAAGAATTTTGTCGAGGGTGACCGGCGCGAGCGCGCGGCCATCCGTCGCTGGGAGGCCGAGCAGGACCTGGAGGCGCGCAAGAGTGCTTCTTCCACCGACCCGGACACGCCCCATTCCGAGAACTCCGGCTCCTCCCCGTCCTAGCCGGTCGAACTGCTCCGGACGACACTCCAGAAATTGCTCGCGCCTCTTGGCCTGCGGGGCAGGAATGTGGTTTCCTAAGATCGCAGGTCAATTCCCTGTGACCTGTCTCGGGACGACATATGCAGGAGTTTCCATGGTTCAGCGTGTGCAGATCATTCTTGAGGACGATCTCAGCGGTGGCGAGGCCACCGAGACCGTCGAGTTCGCCCTCGACGGTGTCACCTATGAGATCGACCTGAACGACGAGAACGCCAGCAAGCTGCGTGAGGGCCTCGCGCCCTGGATCGCGGAGGCGCGGCGTTCCGGCGGTCGCCGTCAGACCCGGCGCCGGGGCGGGGGCTCGACCGGGGGCTCGGCCAAGTCCGAGGAGCTGGCGAAGATCCGCGAGTGGGGCCGCCAGAACGGCTTCAAGGTCAGCTCCCGCGGCCGCGTGTCGCAGGAGCTGCAGGACGCCTACGCGGCCGCGAACTGACGCTGCCGCCGAGCGCACCGGACGGGCCGGTCCCCACGCGGGGGCCGGCCCGTCCCGCGTCCGGACCGCCTCAGCCCCACGCCCAGAGCTGCTGGCCCGATCCGTCGCGCACCCTGGCGCGGTGGCCGCCGCCGCGCAGGTCGAGCTCCACCTCGAGCGTCTCTCCCGGACCGCCCGCGGCCCGGTAGACGTAGTGCTCGTTGGCCAGGGACACGGCCTCGGTGCGGGCCCGGACCAGCCACGGGTGCCGGCGCCGCAGGGCGACGAGGTCCACGTGGGCGCGGTGCAGGGGCGCGCCCCAAGGAGCCAGGTCGCCCGGCGCGGCCGGGAAGGCCGGCCGCACGGCGTCGTCGCCGCCGGCCCGCTCCTCCTTGACCCCCACGAAGCCCTGCTCGTCGCCGTAGTAGACCGACGGCACGCCGCCGACCGTCATCAGCACCGCCAGCGCCAGGACGGCGCCGTCGCGCCCGACCCGGGAGGCGATGCGCGTGACGTCGTGGTTGCCGACGAACGTCTGCGGCACGAAGGTCTCGAGCAGCGCGGCGTGGCGGCCCAGGGCGTGGTCCAGCTCGAAGAGGTTGCGGTCGACGAGGCTGGACCAGACCGCCTTCCACAGCTCGTACTGGGTCACGCTGTCCGCCCCTGAGGCGTCCACGAACGCGGCGTAGTCGCCGTGGATGACCTCGCCCACCACCCAGGCTTCCGGGTGGCCGGCGCGGACCCGCTCGAGGACGGGACGCCATACCTCGGCGCCCTGGGCGTAGGCCGCGTCCAGCCGCCACCCGTCGGCGCCGCGGTCGAGCCAACGTCCCATCACGTCGGCGACCCACGCTGCGACCGGCGGCGCGGCCAGGTCGAGCTCGACCAGGTCGGGGTGCCCCTCGAACCAGCGCGGGTAGCCGTCGACCCACCGGATCCACCGACCGTCCTGGGTGCCGGGGCCGGCCGCCACCGCGCGCCGCACCACGGGGTGCTCGGCGGACAGGTGGTTGAAGACGCCGTCCAGCACGAGGCGCACGCCGCGCTCCCGGCAGGCGGCGGCCAGCGCGACGAGGTCATCCTCGGTGCCGAGCCGCGGGTCCACCCGCTCGTGGTCGAGGGTGTCGTAGCCGTGCGTCACCGAGCTGAAGACCGGCCCGAGGAGCACGCCGTTGAGACCCAGCCCGACGGCGTAGTCGAGCCAGTCGACCAGCTGGCGCAGCCGCGGGTATGGCGTGCCGTCCTCCCGGCGCGCACCCTCCCCCCGGACCGGGGCGCCGGTGAAGCCGAGGGGGTAGACGTGCCAGAAGATCGCGTGGTCGGCCCAGGTCACGCCCTGATTGTCCCAGCCCGGTCGGTCCGGCGCCTCAGACCTCCTCGATGGTGGCCTGGGTCAGCTCGAGCTCGCCCTCCGCCGCCGCCTCGACCTCGTCCCACTCCCGCGGCAGCGCGACCTGGGGCCGGGCCCGGCCGCGCAGCGACCAGGGGCAGATCGTGGTCTTGGCGGCGTTGTTCTGGCTCCAGTCGAGGAAGATCTTGCCGGGCCGCAGCGCCTTGGTCATCCGCGCGGTGACGAGGTCGGGGTGCTCCTCCTCGAGGTGCTCGGCCAGAGCCTTGGCCACGCCGCTGACCTCGTCGGAGGAGCGCGTGCCCTCGAGGTCGGCGTAGAGCTGCATGCCCTTGGAGCCGCTGGTCACCGGTCGCGTGCCCAGGCCGACCGCCTCCAGCCGGTCCCGGACCAGCAGCGCGACCCGGGCGCACTCGTGCAGGCCCGCTCCCGGGCCGGGGTCGAGGTCGACGACCATCCGGTCCGGCGGCTGCGGCACCCCGTCCGCGTCGACCCGCCACTGCGGGACGTGCAGCTCCAGGCTGCCGAGGTTGACCAGGTAGACGAGCGCGGCGAGGTCCGTGACCAGCGGGAAGGTGAGCGTGTCCCGGCCGCGCGAGGAGCCCGGGGTGGGCACCGTCACGCGCGGCAGCCACGCGGGCGCGCCGGACGGCAGGTTCTTCTCGAAGAAGTGTGGGGCCTCCACGCCCTCGGGCCACCGGATCCGCGTCACCGGCCGGTCGGCCAGCTCGGGCAGGATCTGGTCGGCGTGGGTGACGTAGTAGCTGAGCACCTCGCCCTTGGTGGTCCCCGTCGCCGGGTAGAGCACCTTGTCCAGGTTGCTCACCCTCAGGGTGCGTCCGGCGACGCTCACCGACTGGCTGCTCATGCCCGCTCCCCGCTCATGTCTGCTCGCTGCTCATGACTGCTCCAGGAGGTCCTCGGGGGTCAGGTCGGTGCGCACGCCCTGGTAGGACGGCTG
>QEUR01000115.1 GCA_003577095.1 Acidobacteriota bacterium | reverse complement strand
CCTCTAGCAGGAGGGTGCGGGCGGCGCCGCAGGTCTCAGCGGCGCCGCCCGGTCCCGAGGATCGAGCGGGTGATCTCGCGACCGATCACGGTCCCGGCCGAGCGCAGCATCGACCTGAACGCCGAGGAGCCGACCACCTGCTCGACGATGCTCTCGTCCTCCTTCTCGGCGCGGGAGCGTCCGCGACCTCCGGAGCCGGCGGACTTCTCGGCCGCCTCCGCGGCCGCGGCGGCCTCCGCCTCCTGCTGCGCCTTCTGCATCCGGGCCGCGAGGACCTCGTGGGCGGACTCGCGGTCGAGGCGCTCGGCATACTTGCTCCGCAGCGGGGAGGCGGTGACTAGGCCGTCGAGGACCGACTCCTCCGAGGGGCCGATCCGGCCCTGCGGGGCCCGCAGCATGGTCCGCGCGACCGGCGTCGGCGCGCCCTCCTCGGACAGCACCGTCACGACCGCCTCGCCGGTGCGCAGCGAGGTGAGCACCTCGGCCAGGTCGTAGTCGCTGGTCGGGAAGGTCGAGACGGTGGCCTTCAGCGCCTTGGCATCGTTGGGCGTGTGCGCGCGCAGCGCGTGCTGGACCCGGTTGCCGAGCTGGGCCAGCACGCTGTCCGGCACGTCCTTGGGGGTCTGGGTGACGAAGAAGACGCCGACGCCCTTGGAGCGGATGAGCCGCACCGCCTGCTCCACCGCGGTCAGGAAGGCGTCGGAGGCGTCGTCGAAGAGCAGGTGCGCCTCGTCGAAGAAGAAGACCAGCTCCGGCTTGTCCGGGTCGCCCACCTCGGGCAGGTCCTGGAAGAGGTCCGCCAGCAGCCACATCAGGAAGGTCGAGAAGAGCACCGGCTTGTCCTGCACCCCGGGCAGCTCTAGGCAGCTGATGACGCCCTTGCCGTCGGCGGTGGTGCGCATCAGGTCGCCGGTCTCGAACTCGGGCTCGCCGAAGAAGACGTCACCCCCGGCGGCCGACAGCGCGACCAGCTGGCGCAGGATCACGCCCGCGGTCGACGTGGCCAGGCCGCCCAGCCCCTTGAGGTCGTCCTTGCCCTCGTCGGAGAGCAGGTGCTGGATGACCGTCTGCAGGTCCTCGAGGTCGAGCAGTGCCAGCCCCTGCTGGTCGGCCCAGTGGAAGACCAGGCCCAGGCTCGACTCCTGGGTCTTGTTCAGGCCCAGCACCTTGGACAGCAGCGTGGGCCCGAAGGCGGTGATGGTGGCGCGCACCGGGGTGCCGACCCCCTGGCCACCGAGGCTGAGCAGCTCGACCGGGTATGCGGTGCCCGTCCACTCCTGCGCGAGGGACGACATACGCTCCTCGATCTTGCCGCCCCCGGCGGCCGCCGTGGCCAGTCCGGTGAGGTCGCCCTTGATGTCGGCGAGGAAGACCGGGACGCCGGCGTCGGAGAGCTGCTCGGCGAGCACCTGGAGGGTGACGGTCTTTCCGGTGCCGGTCGCGCCGGCGACGAGGCCGTGCCGGTTCATCGAGCCGAGCGGCAGACGGACGACCGCGTCCGGGACCACCTGCTCGCCCTGCACGGCAGCGCCGAGCACGATGCTCGGTCCCGCGAAGGCGTAGCCCCGGCGGATGAGGTCGATCTGGCTGCTGCTCTGCTCGCTCACAACGCCAGACTCTAGACTGCGCCGCATGATCTTCAAGGGCGTGGGCGAGGCGCGCCCCTACCCGCCCCACGGGCTGGAGGAGGCGCGGGACTGGGCGCACCTGCCGCCGCGGATGCTCCGGCTCGACGAGCTGGTGACCACCCGCGCCGAGCTGGACCTGCGCGTGCTGCTGTCACCGGACTCCACCTTCTACGGCGATATCTTCTGCCACGTGGTCAAGTGGGAGGACACCCTCTACCTCGAGGACGGGCTGCACCGCGCGCTGCGCGCGGCCCTGCAGGGCCGACCCGTCGTCCACGGGCGTGTCCTCGACCTCGACACCCCCACCGGTCGCTAGCCTCGGACGCCGGAGAGGAGCCGACGTGGGATACGTGCGTACCGCCGGGATGTCGACCGCCGCCCGCCGGGCGCGTCGTCGCGCCGCGCTGGTCATCACGGGGCTGCTGCTCGCCCTGCTCGTGGTCTTCGCCGTCGCGATGGCGTTCGTCCAGGGCTGGATCAGCATGCCGGGCGGGGACGGCGACGCCGCCGCCACGTCCGCGGTCTCGGCACCACCGCCGGCGCTGACCGCCGCCGAGGTGAGCGTCAACGTCTACAACGCCGGCGGGATCCCCGGCGCCGCCGGGCGCGCGGGTGAGGCGCTGCGGGAGCGGGGCTTCTCCGTCGCGACGGTCGCCAACGACCCCGAGGAGGCCGACGTGCCCGGCCCGGCCGTGGTCCGGCACGGGCCCAAGGGGGTCGAGGAGGCCGAGCTGCTGCTGGCCGAGCTGCCCGACTCCGTCGAGCTCGTCGACGACGGCCGCGACACGGCGACGGTCGACCTGGTCCTCGGCCAGTCGTGGGAGGACCTGCCCCCGGTCGGGGGCGCCGACGCGGGCGAGGAGGGCTGATGGCGCACGAGGTCACGCTCAGCCGGCGCGTCCCGGCCCCGCCCGCGGTGGTCTGGGAGGTCGTCACCGACCTGGAACAGGCCCCGCGACGGCTCTCCCAGGTCACCGACCTGCAGGTGATGACGGACGGCCCCTACGCCGTCGGCACCCGCTGGCGGGAGACGCGCCGGATGATGGGTGCCTCCGACACCCAGGAGCTCGTGGTCGTCGAGAACGACCCGCTGCGCCGCACCGTCACCGAGGCGGTCGACGCGAGCACGACCTACCGCACCGAGCTGCTCCTGGAGTCGCTCGACGAGTCGGCCGGGACGCTGCTGACCGTCACCTTCAGCGCCACCGTCGACGACCCGACCCGGCTGCACCGCCTGGCCCTGCGCGTGGTCGGCCCGCTGGGCCTGAAGCTCACCGAGCGCTCGCTGCGCACCGAGCTGGACGACATCGCGGCGGCGGCCGAACAGCTGCAACGCTGAGGACCCGGACGCCTCAGCAGCGTCATACCCGGACACCAGGGAAACTCGGGCCCGACGGGGCACACTGGACGGGTGTCGGGCATCCCCGCGACGGGCGCCCCCGAGCTGCTGGCCGCCGCCAGCCCCCGGGGACGGCTCACGCTGGCCGCCGTCACGCTGGGGTCCGGGGTGGCGATCCTCGACGGCTCGGTCGTCAACGTCGCCCTCAAGGCGATGGGCAGCGACCTCGGCGCCTCGCTGACGCAGCTGCAGTGGGTGGTCAACGGCTACCTGCTGGCCCTGGCCTCTCTGGTGCTCGTCGGCGGGGCGCTCGGGGACCGGCTGGGCCGGCGGCGGGTCTACCTGGTGGGGATGGGCTGGTTCCTGATCGGCTCGGTGGCCTGCGCGCTGGCGCGCAGCCCGGAGCAGCTCATCGCGATGCGCTTCGTGCAGGGCGTGGGCGGCGCGCTGCTCACGCCCGGGGCGCTGGCGATCATCCAGTCCTCCTTCCGTCCGCAGGACCGCGGCGGCGCGATCGGCACGTGGGCGGGCATCTCGGGGATCGCCGCGGCGGTCGGACCGTTCGTCGGCGGCTGGATCGTCGACCACGTCAGCTGGCGGTGGATCTTCGCGATCAACGTCCCGCTGTGCCTCGTCGTCATCGCGCTGGCCCGGTGGGCGGCGCCGGAGTCGAGGGCGCCGCGCGCGGGCCGCTTCGACCTGCCCGGGGCGGTGCTCGCGGTCCTCGGGCTCGGGGCCCTGACGGTCGCCCTGACCTACGCGGAGACGCCCGTGGTGCTGGCGGTCGCCGGCCCGGTGGCGGTGCTCGCGCTCGTCGCGCTCGTGCTCGTGGAGCGGCGCAGCCGGGACCCGATGGTGCCCCTCGGTCTGTTCCGCTCGCGGGTCTTCTCGGCCGCCAACGCGATGACGCTGCTGGTCTACGGCGCCCTCGGCGTGGTCATGCTCGTCCTCGTGCTCCAGCTGCAGGTCTCGGCCGGGTGGTCCGCGCTGGCGGCCGGGCTCACCTCGCTGCCGCTGACGATCGCCCTCATGCTGCTGTCGACGTGGGCGGGCAGGCTCGCCTCGCGGATCGGTCCGCGGCTGCCGATGACGGTCGGGCCGCTGGTCTGCGCGGCGGGGATCGTGCTGCTCCTCGGCGCCGGTGCCGGCACCCGCTGGTATGACGTGCTCGTCGGGCTGACCCTCTTCTCCCTCGGCATGGCGCTGCTCGTCTCGCCGCTGACCACCGCCGTCCTGGCCGCCGCGCCCGACGACCACGCAGGGGTGGCGAGCGGGATCAACAACGCCGTCGCCCGCGCCGGGTCGCTGCTCGCGGTGGCCGCGCTGCCGGTCGTGGCCGGGCTCTCCGGCGACGCCTACCTGGACCCGGCCGCGATGACCTCCGGCTACCGGGCCGCCATGGCCTGGTGCGCGGTGCTCATGGCGGCCGGCGGGGTGACGAGCTGGTTCGGGCTCGGGCGGGGCACGGCACCGGCAGACCGGTCAGGAATCGAGAAGCCGGCCGCGGCCGCCGAGGGATAGCTTCGTGCCCATGAGCATCCCCTTCGACGCCACCGTCCAGCAGATCGGCGACCGCCTCATCATCACCCTGCCCGACGAGGCCAGCCGGGCGCTGCCGTCGCGCGGCCAGGTCGCGGTCGACGCCGTGGTCGCCGGGCACGAGTTCCGGACCGTGGTCGAGCCGGACGGCCGCAAGGGCCACTGGATCTCCGTGGACGACGGCCTGCGCGAGACTCTCGGGGTGGCGGCCGGCGACGAGGTGGTCGGCGAGCTGACCCCGACCAAGGCATGGCCGGAGCCGGAGGTGCCGGAGGACCTGGGCACCGCCCTCGCGGGCGCTCCCGACGTGGGCGACGTGTGGGAGGACATCACGCCGATGGCCCGGTGGGAGTGGGTGCGCTGGGTCGGCGCCACCCGCAACCCGGAGACCCGCGAGCGCCGCGTCGAGGTCACCGTCGACAAGCTGCGTTCGGGCAAGCGGCGGCCCTGCTGCTTCGACCTGTCCTCCTGCACCGACCCCGAGCTGTCCCGCAGCGGCAAGCTGGTGCAGACCGCTGGCTAGGCTGGGGGCATGACCTACTTCGAGCCGCCGCCGCTGCCCGGGAGCGGCGGCAGCGAGCGCGCCGGCCACCCCGCGCAGCCGTATCCCCAGCCGGAGCCGGCCGACCCCTACGCGCCCCCGCCGGAGGGCTACCACCCCGGCCCGGCGCCTGCGGCTCCGTGGGGGCCGCCGGCCCAGGACCTGCACCCGCGGGCGACGGCGGTCCTCGTGCTCGGCATCCTCGGCGTCACGGTCATGCAGATCCTCGGCCCGGTCGCCTGGGTGCTCGGTCACTCGACCCTGAAGGAGATCGACGCCTCCGGACGTGCCTACGCCAACCGCTCCACCGTCCAGGCGGGGATGGTCCTGGGCATCGTCGGCACGGTGATGGGACTCGTCGCACTGGTGTGGGTCGTGCTGATCGTGCTCGCGGTCTTCAGCGCCTGACGCGGGGCGTCGGGCGTCCGTCCCGATGACACGCCCGACCTGCTCCGGCCCGAGCGTGCATGTGCACGCGCTGGCCGATCCGGCCGGGCGCGCCGCCGGCACCGATCGTCCCAGGTGCCGAGAAGGGCCGGACCCGCAAGACGCAGGTCCGGCCCATTCCGATGTCGTGCGACATCACATGGCGGTGGCGGTGGGATTTGAACCCACGGAGGACTTGCGCCCTCACACGCTTTCGAGGCGTGCTCCTTAGGCCGCTCGGACACGCCACCGCGGGACAGGTTACCCGAGGCGCGGGACGCCCCCAAAACCGGACGAGGCCCCCGCTCTCAGTCGCGGCGCTGCCCGAAGAAGTCGACGAGGAGGGCGGCGCACTCCTCCTCCAGGACGCCCCCGACCACCTCGGGCCGGTGCAGCGCGCGCCGGTCGCGGGGCAGGTCCCACACCGACCCGCAGGCGCCGGCCTTGGGGTCCCAGGCCCCGAAGACGACCCGGTCCACCCGGGCCAGCACCGCCGCGCCCGCGCACATCGCGCAGGGCTCCAGCGTGACGACCAGGCTGCACCCCTCGAGCCGCCACGAGCCGAGCGCCGCCCCCGCCGCGCGCAGGGCGACGACCTCCGCGTGGCCGGTCGGGTCGCGCTCCTCCTCGCGCACGTTGCGGCCGCGCCCGAGCACGGCACCGTCCGGCCCGACGACGACGGCACCGATCGGGACGTCGCCCGAGGCCCCGACCTCCTGCGCCTCCTCCAGCGCCAGGCGCACCCAGTCGGCATACCGGTCCGGCGCCCAGCCGGGGAGCGGGGCTGGGGGGTGGTCGCGCGCGTCGGTCACGACCTAGAGTCTGACCCATGCGCGTCCACGTTGCCGACCACCCGCTCATCGCCCACAAGCTGACCTACCTGCGGGACCGGCGCACCGACACGCCGACCTTCCGCCGGCTCGCCGACGAGCTGGTCACCCTGCTGGCCTACGAGGCGACCCGCGAGGTGCGGGTGAGGCCGTTCGAGATCGAGACGCCGGTGGCCCCCACGACCGGCATCCACCTGGCCAGCCCCAAGCCGCTGGTCGTGCCGATCCTTCGCGCGGGCCTGGGCATGCTCGACGGGATGATGCGGATGGTGCCGACGGCCGAGGTGGGCTTCGTCGGGATGGTGCGCAACGAGGAGACGCTCGAGGCGCACACCTACGCCAACCGGCTGCCGGACGACCTCGAGGCGCGGCAGTGCTACGTGCTGGACCCGATGCTGGCCACCGGCGGCACGCTGTCCGCGGCGGTCCGCTTCCTCGTCGACCGCGGCGCCGACGACATCACCGCGATCACGCTGCTCAGCGCGCCGGAGGGCATCGAGCGGCTCCAGGCCGACCTCTCCGACGTGGACGCCCCAGTGACCGTCGTCACCGGTGCGATCGACGAGCGGCTCAACGACCAGGGCTACATCGTGCCCGGTCTCGGCGACGCCGGAGACCGTCTCTACGGCGTGATCTAAAGGTGCGGGTCTCACGACGCTCGGCGATCGAGCCCTTCTACGTCATGGAGGTGCTCAAGGCCGCCGCCGAGCGCCAGCGCACCCACGGCGACGTCATCATGCTGTGCGCCGGGCAGCCCTCCACGCCCGGCCCGGAGCCCGCCCTCGAGGCGGCGGTCGCGGCCACGACGACGCAGGTCCTCGGCTACACCGAGTCCACCGGCGTGCTGCCGCTGCGGCACGCGATCGCCGACCACCACCGGGAGACGACCGGCGTCGAGGTCTCCCCCGAGGACGTCGTAACCTTCCCGGGCTCCTCGGGCGCGTTCACCACGCTCTTCCTCGCCGCCTTCGACCCCGGCGACACCGTGGCGATGACCAGGCCCGGCTACCCGGCATACCGCAACAGTCTGCAGGCGCTCGGCTGCGAGGTGCTCGAGCTGGACTGCGGACCGCAGACGCGCTACCAGCCCACGGTCGAGATGATGGAGGCACTTCCCGAGCCCCCGGCCGGGCTCATCGTCGCCTCCCCCGCCAACCCCACGGGGACCATCATCGACAGCCAGGTCCTCGTCGAGCTGGCCGAGTGGTGCGAGGAGCACGGCACCCTGCTGGTCAGCGACGAGATCTACCACGGCCTGTCCTACGGCCGCCCGACGGCGAGCGCGTGGCAGACCTCGCGGGAGTCGGTCGTGGTGGGCTCGGTGAGCAAGTTCTTCTCGATGACCGGCTGGCGGGTGGGCTGGCTCCTCGCGCCGCCGGCCCTGCGCCGCCCGCTCGAGGTACTCACCGGCAACCTCAACATCTGCCCGCCCACCGTCTCCCAGTACGCCGCGCTCGGCGCGCTCTCCCCGCGGGCGCGCACCGAGCTCGAGGGCCACCGGGACAGGTATGCCGCCAACCGCGAGCTGCTCATCCGCCGGCTCCCCGAGGTGGGGCTGCGCGACTTCGCCCCGCCGGACGGCGCCTTCTACGCCTGGTGCGACGTGGGCCACCTGACCGACGACTCGGTGGCGTGGTGCCGCGACCTGCTGGCCGACTGCGGCGTCGCGGTGACGCCCGGGGTGGACTTCGACACCAGGGAGGGTCACCGCAGGGTGCGGCTGTCCTTCGCCGGCTCCACGGCCGAGGTCGACGAGGCGCTGGACCGGATGGCGGCCTCGCCGCTGCTGCGGCCCCGCGGGGCCTGAGCGACGGGGGTCGCGGTGGTGGAGCGGCCGGCGGCGGTGCCCGACGGGCTGACGCTGACCGGGGCCGAGCAGGCCATGCTCGCCGGCGAGGAGGGCCCCGGTGCGGCGATGGCGATGCGGGTCGTCGTCGCGGTGGCCGCGGTGCGCGGCGCGACCAGCCTGGTCGAGGTCACCGGTGCGCACGTGGACAGCTGCCTCTACCACGGGCGGGCCGGGCTCGACTTCGCGCAGCGGTTGGTGGAGCTGGGCGCCAGGGTACGCGTCCCCACGACGCTCAACGTCGGCTCGCTCGACCTGCTGCACCCGGCGACGGTGCTGCGCCGGACCGCGCACGAGCAGGAGGTGGCGGCCGGGGGCCGGGCCCTGATGGACGCCTACGTCGCGCTGGGCGCGCGGCCGACCTGGACCTGCGCGCCCTACCAGCTCGACGCCCGCCCCTCCCCCGGCGAGCACGTCGCCTGGGCCGAGTCCAACGCGATCGCCTTCGCCAACTCGGTGCTCGGGGCGCGCACCGACCGCTACGGCGACTTCCTCGACGTCTGCGCGGCCGTCACCGGCCGCGCTCCCCTGGCCGGGCTGCACCTGACGTCGAACCGCCGTGGCGGGCTGGTGCTCGACTGCCGCGGGCTCGGGCCCCGGACGCTGGACGGCGACCTGGCCTATCCCCTGCTCGGCTACCTGGCCGGGCTGCGGTGCGGCACCGGCCTCAACCCGGTCCTCCTGGGCCTGCCGGAGGACACCGACGAGGACCGGCTCAAGGCGCTCGGGGCCGCCGCCGCGTCCTCCGGCGGGGTGGCGCTCTTCCACGTCGTCGGCGTCACCCCCGAGGCGCCGACGCTCGAGGCCGCGCTCCAGGGCGGCCCCGCGACGACGGTCACCGTCACCGGCGCGGAACTGCGCGCGGCGCGCGAGGAGCTGTCCACGGCCCGGGGCACCGCGCTGGACGCGGTGAGCCTGGGCACGCCGCACGCCTCGCCGGCCGAGGTGGCCGCCCTCGCGCAGGGGCTGCTCGACGGACCGCCGCTCCACCCGCAGGTCACCCTCTGGCTCTCGACCTCCCGCAGCGTGCTCGAGCAGGCCCGTGCCGCCGGGCACCTGGAGGTGCTGGAGCGCGCGGGGGTGCGGGTGGTGGTCGACACCTGCACCTACGTCACCTCGATCCTCGACCCGTCCACCCGGG
>QEUR01000114.1 GCA_003577095.1 Acidobacteriota bacterium | reverse complement strand
GGCGTCGTACTTCACGGCGAGCGAGCTCCGCACGGTCTCCAGCGCCCGTTCCTCGGTCGGGGCCACGTAGACCTCCTGCAGGACGGGCAGGTCCAGGTCCAGGTGGTCGTACTCCCGGCAGGCCCGTCGGTAGACGTCGACCTGGTGGGCCAGGTAGTCGTCGTCGACGTGGGCCGCCGCGGCGACCCAGGGCAGCCCGCGCCGCGCCGCCCGGCGGATCGCGGCGTCGGTGTGCGCCGCCAACCAGACCGGGGGATGGGGCCGCTGGACGGGTCGCAGCGCGATCGGGACGTCGTCGAGCCGCACGTGCTCGGCCGCGGAGGACACCCGCTCCTGGGTCCACAGGGCTCGGACGAGGTCCAGGTTGTCCAGGAACCGCCGCAGCCGTCCCTCCCGGCCGATGCCGAAGGCCTCGAACTCGACGTCGCGGTAGCCGAGGCCGACGCCCAGGGTGAACCGGCCGCCGCTGAGCACGTCCAGGGTCGCCGTCTGCTCGGCGAGGTCGACGGGGTTCTGCAGGGCGAGCAGGGTGATGGCCGTGCCGAGGCGCATGTCGCCGAGCTCGGGGATGACCCGCGCC
The DNA here is from genome assembly GCA_003577095.1 of Acidobacteriota bacterium. Lineage (GTDB taxonomy): Bacteria > Actinomycetota > Actinomycetes > Actinomycetales > Dermatophilaceae > Ornithinicoccus. The sequence continues at coordinate 8,744 of QEUR01000114.1, read as the reverse complement.
AGGACCGCCAGCGGGTGCAGGTACTGGAAGGGATGGGCCAGGTAGTGCTGGGAGGCGAAGACTGACGCGAAGCCGCTGTCCCGGACGAGGCGGACCTGGTCCAGCTGCCCCTCGAAGCCGTCAGCGGCGTCGGTCCCGACCGGGAACTGGCTGCACAGGAGCAGCCCCAGCTGCAGCGGAGGAGGAGTTGTCGGCGACATCAGAAGGACCTGGGCATCTGCAGCACGTGCTGTCCGACGTAGGAGAGCACGAGGTTGGTGGAGATGGGTGCCACCTGGTAGAGGCGGGTCTCCCTGAACTTGCGCTCGACGTCGTACTCGGTGGCGAAGCCGTAGCCGCCGTGGGTCTGGATGCAGGCGTTGGCGGCCTCCCAGGAGGCCTCCGAGGTGAGGAGCTTGGCCATGTTGGCCTCCGCGCCGCAGGGAAGGCCGGCGTCGAAGAGGTCGGCGGCCCGCCACCGCATGAGGTCGGCCGCCTCGATGTTGACGTGCGCCCGCGCGATCGGGAACTGGATGCCCTGGTTCTGGCCGATGGGCCGGCCGAAGACCACCCGCTCGCTGGCGTACCGGCTGGCCCTCTCGATGAACCAGCGGCCGTCACCCACGCACTCGGCAGAGATGAGGATGCGTTCGGCGTTCATCCCGTCGAGCACGTAGGTGAAACCCTTCCCCTCCTCACCGATCAGCGCCGAGCCGGGGATGCGCACGTTGTCGAAGAAGACCTCGTTGGTCTCGTGGTTGACCATCGTCTCCAGCGGCCGGACGGTGATGCCCTCGGCCTCGCGCATGTCGATGAGGAACAGCGACAACCCGCGCGACTTGCGCTCGACCTCGGCCAGCGGGGTGGTCCTGGCCAGGAGCAGCATGAGGTCGGAGTGCTGCACGCGGGAGATGAAGACCTTCTGGCCGTTGACGACGTAGTCGTCACCGTCGCGCACGGCGGTGGTCTGCAGGCTGGTCGTGTCGGTGCCGGCGGTCGGCTCGGTGATCGCGAAGGCCTGCAGCCGGATGGACCCGTCTGCGATCCCGGGCAGGTAGGCGGCACGCTGCTCCTCGCTGCCGTGCCTCAGCACGGCGCCCATCGTGTAGAGCTGGGCGTGGACCGGTCCCGCGTTGGCGCCGTTGCGGTTGATCTGCTCGAGGATGACCGAGGCGTCCCCCATGCCCAGGCCCAGCCCGCCGTACTCCTCGGGGACCAGTGCACCGAGCGCCCCGGTCCTGGTCAGGGCCGCGACGAACTCCTCCGGATAGCTTCGGGTGCGGTCCAGGGCGCGCCAGTACTCGTCGGGGTAGTCGGCGCAGATCTGGTCGACGAGGCTGCGCAGGTCCCGGCGCAGTTCGTTGTCGGCACCGATGCGGGCGGTTGCGGGCGTCCCGGTCACGGCTGAACCTCCGGCAGGGGGGACGTGGGCACGGTCGATGGCGCGGTGGCGCGTGGTCCGAATCCCCGGCGGTAGACGAGCACCTTGCGCTCGAACGTGACGACGACCTCGCTCCGCTGGTTGTAGCCCTCCGTGTAGACGTGCACGATCCCGACCTGCGGGCGGGACCGGGACTCCCGCTTCCCCAAGACCTTGGACCTGCTCTTGAGAGTGTCGCCCTCGAAGACCGGCGCGGGCAGGGTGATCTTGTCCCAGGCGAGGTTGGCGAAGACGTTCTGCGAGATGTCAGGGACGGTCTGACCGGTGACCAGGGCGAGCGTGAACGCGGAGTTCATCAGCGGCTTGCCGAACTCGGTGTGCGAGGCGTACTCGTGGTCGAAGTGGATGGGGGCGGTGTTCTGGGTGAGGAGCGTGAACCAGATGTTGTCCGTCGTGGTCACGGTGCGCCCGAGGACGTGCTCGTAGACGTCCCCGACCTCGAAGTCCTCGAAGTAGCGTCCGGTCCACCCGGGTTTGGTGCTCATGCCTCGGCCTCCTCGGCGATCGGGTCGGTCGCGGCCAGCCAGGCCAGGACCTGCTCTGTGTGCTCCCCGGCGGCGGGGACCGCGCCGAGGTCGGGTCGGGTGCCGTCGGGTGACGTCGGCAACCATGGGGGCACGAGGGTGCGGACCGTGCCGACGGGGGAATCCGTCGTGGTCCACCGGTCACGCGAGGTGATCTGCTCGTGCTCGGCCAGCGCCGAGACGCTGTTGAGCCTGGCGTGCGCGATGTCGGCCTCGGTCAGCAGCTTCTGGACGTCGACGACGGACATCGAGGAGAACTGCCGGACGATGAGGTCCTCGAGTTCCTCGCGGTGCGCCAGACGGGTGGCGTGCGAGGTGAACCGAGGGTCCTCGGCCAGCTCGGGCGCGTCGAGGACGGTCTGGCAGAAGCGCCGCCACTCACGGTCGTTCTGGATGGCCAGCAGCACTTGGCCGTCGGCCGTCGGGAAGGCCCCGTAGGGCACGATCGTCGCGTGCCTCGTCCCGGTGCGGGCCGGCTCCGTGCCGCCGTAGTGGGCGTAGTAGAGCGGGTAGGCCAGCCACTCCGCCAGGGAGTCGAACATCGCGATCTCGACGGGCAGGGCAGCACCGGTGCGGTCCCGGTGCCGCAGCGCGGCCAGGATCCCGGTGCAGCATTGCGTCCCGGCCGAGATGTCCGCGATCGAGATCCCGACCTTGGCCATGACCTCGCCGTCGCCGGTGAGCGAGATGAGACCTGCTTCACCCTGGATCAGCAGGTCGTAGGCCTTGGCGGAGGCGAGGGGGCCGGTCGTGCCGTATCCGGTGATCGAGCAGGCAACCACGTGCGGGTGGCGCTCCTGCACCGCGGCCGGGTCGAGACCGGCCCGCAGCGCGGCGTCGGGAGAGAGGTTCTGGACGAAGACGTCAGCCCGCTCCAGGAGGCGCTCGAGGACGGCCGAGCCCTCGGCGGACTTCAGGTCCAGCTCGACCGACTCCTTGCCGCGGTTGAGCCAGAGGAAGGCGCTCGACATGCCCCGCACGGCGACGTCGTAGCCGCGGGCGAAGTCGCCCCCTCCTGGGCGTTCTACCTTGATGACCCTGGCGCCGAGGTCGGCCAGCTGACGTGTGGCGAGCGGGGCTGCCACGGCGTGCTCCACCGCCACGACGACCACGTCCTCGAGCGGACGCGGAGGCTGGTCCGCCATGGTCACGCGTCCACCGTGGTCGAGGCTGCCGCCGCGGTGAGCTCGCGCAGGTCGTGCATGGCGGTGCGGACCGACGTCGCGGCTCGTAGATGGCGCAGCGACTCGTAGACGACACCGCCCCGTCGCGGGTCCAGCCCCGCGAACGCCACGCAGTCGTCGAACTTCGCGCGCAGGCCGGCCTCGTCCACGGGTCGCGAGGCGTGCCCACGGGCACGGTCGACGCGACGGCGCAGCACCTCGCCCGTCGTCGTGGTGACTTCGACGACGGCATAGGCGCCCGAGGCCCCGCCACCCACCGGCGGCACGGGGTCCGTGCGCTTGGTGACCTTGCGCAGGAGGTCCTGGGCCTCGGGGCGGTTGACCTGCTCGTCGGTGAAGGAGCTCAGGAGCAGGTGACCGTCGAGCAGTGCGGCCGCCATCGCGTACTCCATGCTGAACTTGCCCTGCAGCCCGCTGGTGGGTCGGGAGTGGATGAGCGGGGCCAGCCCCCCGGGGTGGACCGTCACCGTCACGGACTCGACCTGCGCGGCCGAGAGGCCCTGGTCCCGAAGGTCCAGGGCGGCGTCAGCGGCGCTGTGCAGGTAGTAGCAGCAGGGGTAGAGCTTGACGTTGAGCCCGGTGACGTCCGGACCGCCGGCCGGTTCGCGCACCGAACGACCCGTGCCGTGGTGGAGCGACACAAAGCCGAGCGGCCCCTCGAGCTGGTCGGGGTCGGCGGTGAACCCGCCTTCGGCGAGGGTGGCGGCGAGCACCGCGTTGCGGGCCGCGACGCCCGCGTGCAGGGGCTTGGTCATCGTGCCGAAGTTCTGCCGGCTGCCGCAGGCGAGCGAGCCGGCGATGCCGAGGGCATGCTGCGTGCCGAGCTGGTCCAGGCCTAGAAGTCTGGCGAGGGCGGCCGCGGCCGCCACCGTGCCGACGGTGCCGGTGGCGTGCCAGCCCGCGGCGTAGTGGCCGACGATCCCCAGCTCCGCGGCCAGGTCCCTGCAGGCGAGCAGGCCCGCGCCGTAGGCGTCCAGCACCGCCGCGCCCGACAGGTCCCGGTCCTCGGCCACCGCGAGCAGCGCCGGCAGGAGCACGGTGCTGGGGTGGCCGATCATCGCGTCGTCCACGTCGTCGTAGTCGAGCGCATGCGCGGTGAGGCCGTTGAGGAGGGCGGCCTGCTGGACGTCCGAGCCCTGGCCGGTCGCCCACGCGGTCGCCGCACCTGCGCTCCCGGTGCCCACTGCGGTGAGTGCCGTCGTGACCGTGTCGTCACCGATGGCCGCGATCGCGGACGCCAGTGTGTCGACGACAGCCAGCTCGGCCACCTCCAGCGCCCGCTCCGGGTCGGCCGGGGTCCAGGCGTGCACCTGCTGCGCCAGGTCGTGCGTGTAGCCGCTCATCGTCTGCGCTCTCCTCCGTGCCACACAGTGGCACGCCGTGCTATTGTCCGGTACGACAGGTGAATCTAGTGGCTCGACCTCCGGAGTACAAGGGGTGCGCCACGATTGCTCGCCGAGCAGAGGGAGACGGGCCATGGGGAACGACACCGTGACAGGCGCGGGGGCAGCGCCGCGAGGAGGTGGGGTGCGGTCGGTCCTCAACGCCCTCACGATCCTGGAGGCACTCTCGGCGCGGCAGCCGATCGGGGTCTCCGAGCTGGCTCGCGCGGTGGCGCTGCCCAAGTCGTCGGTCCAACGGACCCTCCGCACGCTGGACGAGGCGGGGTGGGCCGAGTCGTCCGGAGCGTCGGGCGGGGGGTGGCGACTGACCCGCAAGGTCTTCCGGATCGGCATGTCCGGTTCCACCGCGGCGACACTCCCCGACGCGGCGCGTCGACACCTGACGCAGCTTCGCGACACGTACCGCGAGACGGTCCACCTGACGATCCCCGACGGCGACCACATCATCGTGATCGACCGGGTGGACGGCACCAACTCCTTGCGCACCTTCCTCGAGATCGGGACTCAGGCGCCCATCGTCAGCAGCGCCGGCGGCAGGGCCATCCTCGCCCAGCTCCCCCCGGAGGTCACCGAGGAACTGCTCCGCGACCCGGTCACGGTGCACACCGCGACCACCATCACGGACCGGAAGTCGGTCCGTGAGCAGGTCGAGCAGGCGCGCCGGCGTGGGTACGCGACCAACGAGGGGGAGTGGCGCGAGGGCATCGCCGCGGTCGCCGCACCGATCGTCGTCCCGGGAGGTGATGTCCTGGGGGCGGTGTCGCTGTCCATGCCGGTGGGCAGGTACCGGACGCTGGACCTGCCCACGGTGAGCGACGACGTGCGCGCCGCCTGCGCACGCATCGCCGAGTCCGTGGCCTACCGCCTGTGACTGCGCAGGATCGCCCGGGCGTGGGCGACGACGGGACCATCGACCATGGCGCCGTCCACCTGGACGGCGCCACCCGCTGCGGCGGCCTCCACGACGCGTCGCGCCCACTCCACCTGCTCCGGCGAGGGGGCCCACGCTGCGTGGGTCCCGGGCACCTGGCGGGGGTGGATGAGGAACTTGCCGGTGAAGCCGAGCTCCCGGGCGTGCGCGGCGTCCGCAGCCAGGGCCTCCTCGTCGTCGAACTGCGGCGTCACCCCGTCGAGCGGGCCTGCCAGGCCCGCGAGCCGGGAGGCCAGCACGACGGCGCAACGGGCGCTCAGCATGGCGGTGTGCGTGCCGCTCGCGCCGATGTCGACCGAGTAGTCGAGGTGTCCGAACCCGAGGCGCACCACTCCGGGCACGGAGGCCAGCTCGGCCGCCCGGGAGATCCCGACCGCGGTCTCGATGAGCGCGACGACCGGGGCATCCAGGGCCACAGCGGTGCTGCGCAGCGTTTCCGCGTCTTCCGCCTTGGGCACGAGGACCGCCGTCACACCCTCCACCCCAGCCAGCCGCTCCACGTCGGCCTCGTGGTGCGGCGAGCCCGGTGGGTTCAGCCGGACACAGGCCTTCGCGCCCCCGTCGAGCCAGGCCGTGACCTCGGTCCGTGCGAGGTCCTTGCGCTCCGTGGATACGGCGTCCTCCAGGTCGCAGACCACGAGGTCTGCACCGCTCGCCACGGCCTTGTCGAAGCGGTCCGGGCGGTCCCCGGGGACGAAGAGCGCCGAACGGGCGAGGCGGACCTCTTCGATGCCTTGACCGGTACTCACGTGGTGTCCCTCCTGGGTGCGGCGTCCTGGCTCGGAGGGTATAGCGTGCGGTCGCCCGACGCCGCAGGCACCCATCCTCGCCTGGCCGCTGCCCTGGACGCGCTGCGCAGCGGTGCGGTGCGGACGCCCCGAGAGCGTCCGCACCGCAGGCCGCGGTCGCTCAGAAGCCGCCGAGCTCCTTCAGGACGCCGCCGAGCCGCTCCTGCAGCTGCGGGCTGCCGACCTTGTCCACCAGGTCGAGCGCGCCCTGCAGGACGATGCCCTCGTAGGGCGTCCCGATCTGCTCGAACGGGTTCTCCCGGCGGTCGGCCCACGGGCACGGGCCCGGCCAGGGCCAGGGCCACGGACGCGGCCAGGGCCACGGTGGCCACGGCGGGCAGATGTCGATGAAGTCCGCCACCGCGCCGAAGGCGTCACCGCGGGCGGCGCGCCCGAGCTTCTCGGCCGGCATGCCCCGCATCGCCTCGGCGGCAGCCTGCGCGACCTTGGCCGCGACGTCGAGCGAGGCGACCCGCGCCACCTGCCCGACCACGGCCGTGGCTACGAAGGCGTCCACCTCGCGCACGAAGCGCGCCCTGATCAGCAGCTGCCACGGCACGTTGTCGGCGCCGGGGAAGTCCTCAGGTGTCCACATGGTCATCTCTCCCCTCTTCCGCACCGGCCTCCTGCCGGTGGATGCCCTGGAGGAGGACCGGGTCGGCCGCGAGATACATGCGGGAGGCCCGTTCACGGCCTCGCGGCTGCTTCTGGGCATGCTTCTGGCCCGGCCGGTGTGGGGCCGGGTCGGGGCGGGAGAGTCATAGGTGCCAGGTGACGACGTCCCCGACCACGGTCGCGGTCAGGTCTCTCTCGTGGACGACGGTGTGGTGTCTGGGGCAGAGCAGGACCAGGAGGAGGATGTCGGTGTCGCCGGCGCGGCACCACCAGATGAGGTGGTGGGCCTCGCACCAGGTGCCGGGCACGCTGCACCCGGGGAAGGTGCACTGCCGGTCCCGGACGAGGAGGGCCTTGAACTGGCCCGGGCTGGCGAGGCGCCTGGTGCGGCCGAGGTCCAGCGGTTCGCCCATCGGTCCGAGGACGACGGGGGTCAGGTCCCCGATGCACGCGTACCGTCCCGCAGCCTTGGCGGTGAACCTGGCCCGGCCGGTGGCGGTCTCGGCGGTGCCGGTCGGTTCCCCGGTGGCCGGGTCGGCCTTGACGGTGATGATCACCGAGGCGCGGGCACTGGACGCCGGCGCGCCGGGGTTCGCCAGGCCGCGGGACAGGACCGTCATCACGGCGTCGTAGGCCCGCTGGTCCGCATCCCGGGCGTCCTTGCCGCCGTCGGGTGCCGGGACCGGCGCGGCCAGGGGCCCGTTGATGATGCCCTCGAGCATCGCGGCGTCGGCGTCCGGGGCGTCCAGGACGAACCGGGTCATGCCCTCCCCCAGCCGGTGGCAGCGCAGGGACCGCAGCGCCCGCGGGACCGGGTCGGGCACGTCCTTGTCGTCAGGGTCCTTCCCCTCGTCGGGGGCCTCGTCGAGCAGGTCGGTCAGCAGCTGGTGGCAGACCTTGCCCAGGTCGGCGTCGCTGATCTTCTCGCTGCACGCCGCACCGGTCGCGATCTCCGCGTAGGCCTGCGCCCGGTCCGGATCCAGGGCCCGGCCCAGGCGCAGCATCACCTTCGCGACCCGCCCGGCCCGGGCCAACGACGTCCGCCCCTCCCGCACCGCCGCATCCAGCGGGGCACCCCAGTGGCGGGTGCTCGCCTCCACGACGTGCCTGAGGCTGGTGGCGTCGGTGATCGTGGTCCACGGGCAGCAGGCCCGCACCCAGTCCACGAACGACAGCCCCACGGCCGTGTGCAGGCCCCGGGCGTGCACCTGCACCGCCAGCGCGTACAGCAGACCCTCGCCGCGGGTCCGGATCTTCCCGGCCGCCTCGACCGCGTCCCGGACACCGTCGTCCAGGACCCGCGCCAGGTCGTCGTCGTCCAGGCCCGCCGCCACGTCCAGGGCCGTCGCCGCGGTCGACAGGGACGTCGACAACACTTCCGGCGGCCAACCGAGGCCCTCGCCGTCCAGCGGGTCGGCGGCCAGGGTCGCCACGATGTCGGCCCACGCCGCCTCCGCCTGCGCCGACCCCGCCACGTCCACCCAGTCACCGTCACCGTCGCCGGCGCGGGCGTTGAGGGTCGCGAGCTGCTCGGCCGCCACCACCGCCGCCGCGGCCGCCTCCTCCTGGGACACCGGGGACGGGACGGGCAGCCAGTCAGCCGGGTCGAAGAACTCCTCCTCGATACCCACCCGGCTGCTGCTGAACGACATACCCACAGACAACCACGCAGGACCGACAGACCCACTGACCAGCGAAAACACGCCGGATCGACGGGCCCGTCGCCTGGGAGGCAGTCAGGGCTCGGTCCGCGTCACTCCCGCTCGAGCCCGAGGTAGGCGGCCACGATCCCCTCGTCCGCGAGCAGCGCCCCGGCCGGCCCGGACTGGACGACCTCGCCGCTGGCGAGGACGTAGCCGTGGTCGGCGGCGCGCAGCGC
>QEUR01000113.1 GCA_003577095.1 Acidobacteriota bacterium | reverse complement strand
GGTGGTCGTCGACGAGTTCCGGGTGCTCGCCGAGGAGCTGCCGGAGTTCCTCGCCGGCCTGGTGCGCGTGGCGGCCGTCGGCCGGAGCCTGGGCGTGCACCTGGTCCTGGCGACCCAGCGACCGGCCGGGGTCGTGTCGGCAGACCTGCGCGCCAACGTCAACCTGCGCATCGCCCTGCGCGTGCGGGACCGGGCCGACAGCCTCGACGTCCTGGAGACGCCGGAGGCCGCCGAGCTGCCCGAGGGCCGCCCGGGGCTGGCCCTTCTGCGCACCGGGACGGCACCCCCGCGTCGGGTCCAGGTCGCCCCCGCCGCTCCCGGTGCCGGCGTCGGGGACCGGGACGGAGCGGCTCCTCCGGCGACGGCACCGGCCGCCGAGCCGGTCGCCGACGCGTGGTCGGGGTGGCGCAGGCTCCAGGCACCGACAACGTCGGTCGGCGCGGAGAGCGGGCTCGGGGCGCTGCCCGCGCTGCTGGCCCGCGTGGCCGAGGAGGACGGCGAGCGGCCGCTGCGGGTGTGGCGGCCGCCGCTGCCCGAACGGGTGGCACGCGACGCAGCGCCCGGAGCGTGGGCGCTCGCCGACCGGCCGGAGACCCAGTCCCAGGAGCCGGTGACCTGGCCCGCGGCCGGCCACCTCGTCGTGGTGGGCGCGGCCCGCACCGGTCGCACCACCGCGCTCAGGTCACTGCTCGCCGCCTGCGGACCGTGCTGGCTCTACGTGGTCGATCTCGGCCGCGGCCTCGAGGGCACGGAGGTCGCCGACCACCCGGGTCTCCGGGCGTGGGTCGGACCGGGCGACACCGCGCACGGCCTTCGGGTCCTCGAGCGCGTCGCGCAGGTGGTCGAGCGGCGCAGCGGCGCGACCTCCGAGGGCGGCTCACCTGTGGTGCTCGCCGTGGACGGGTGGGACCGCCTGCTCGAGGCCTACCGCGACGTCGGGGGCGGACGGGCCAGGGACCTGCTGCTGAGGATCCTGCGCGACGGTCCCGGCGCGGGCGTCGCCGTCCTCCTGACCGGTGGTCGCAGCCTGCTCGCGGGCCCGGTGGCGGCCGAGGTGCCGGAGGTGTGGGCCCTGCACCTGCACGACCCGGCGGACCTGGTCCTCGCCGGCCTGCGCCGGCACCAGGTGCCCTCGGACCAGCCGCCCGGCCGGGCCGTGCGGACCCGCGACGGCCTCGTCGCACAGGTGCTGCTGCCGCAACCCGGCCCGGACGGGCAGCATCCCGCTGCGCCGCCACCCACCGGCCCTCCTCCGCCGCGGCTGGAGAGCCTCCCCTCGTCGGTCACGCTGGCGGAGGGGTGGGCCGTCGGTGGCGACGAGGCCACGAGCCTGCCCGCCCCGTCGGGGAGCGTGCTCGTCCTGGGCCCGCCGACGTCGGGGGTCACCAGCACGCTCGCCGCGCTGGCTGCCGCCCGGTCCGCGTCTCCCGCAGGGGCGCAGCCGCTGCACGTGGGCGCCGACGACGCCGGCCCGCGCGGCCTCGAGCGCCTGGAGCGGGCCCTGCAGGACCACACCGGCACGGTGGTCGTCGACGACGTGCACCTGCTCGCCGGGACCCGCGCCGAGGACCTGCTGCTCGGCTGGGCGGGACGCACGGCCGGCGACCTGCTGGTCGGCGGCGACCTGGAGGCGTGCTCGGGCCTCTTCCGGGGCCTGGTGGTCGAGGTGGCCCGGCGCCGGACGGGCGTCGTGCTCCAGCCGGCCCAGCCCGGTCAGGGCGCGCTCCTGGGCGTACGCCTGCCGGTCGACGACCGGAAGGTGCCCGGACGCGGCGTCCTGGTGGAGCGTGGCCGCTGCACCCCTATCCAGGTGGCGGTCCGCCCCCAAGCCGGCCCATGAGGAAGACGGAGACGATCGTGGTCACGGCGACGACGAGCAGTCCCGTGCTGAGCCACCAGGGCGCGAACTGGAACATCGCGATCCCCAGCGGCACCATGAGGAAGTTGAAGGCGACCGCCGGCGCCTGGGCGCGCGGGTGCCGGGCACGCAGCCCCCTGGCCGTGTAGGCCAGCCCGACGACGAAGACGAGGATGGTCACCACCGACATGATCACGATCATCAGGTCGGTGCCCTCGCCGATGAGCAGCTCGAAGACGTAGAAGGCCGCGATGCCGGCGAGCACGAGCGCCTCGAGGGCGACGAGGACGGTGGCCACCTGGCCCGCGGTCCGCTCCCGGGGTATGGGGTCGGTCGTCGCGTCGCGGCGCGGGGTCACGGGTTCGGTGCTGGCCACGCGCTCAATCGTAGGCGGCGGTGCCCGCGCGGTCGACGACCGCGAGGGACCGGGTGTGCCACCCGTGCGCGGTCCGGTAGCCCAGCCCGTCGTAGAGCCGCAGCGCCGCGTCGTTGTCGCTGTAGACGCCCAGGGTGCTCACCCCCGCCTCCCGGACGGCACGGGCGGTCAGCTCCGCGGTCAGCCAGCGGCCCAGGCCGCTCCGTCTGCAGGCCGGCTCCACGACGATCCCCGCGAGGTGCGGGATGCCGGAGGCCAGGTCGTGCACCGCGCCCACCGCCACCAGGCTGCCCGCCCGGTCCCGAGCGCCCAGCCAGAGGCTGGCCAGGCCGCGTCCGGGGAACCCCTCGAAGTCGGGGTTGTGGCCACGCCCGAATCGCTCGATCTCCTCGGCGTGGCGGACGTCGTCCAGCTCGACCGGCGCGACGGCGGCGGGTGGCCCGGGAGGGTCAGGCAGCTCCCGGGTCCACAGGAAGTCCCAGCGCCCCGAGCCGCTCTCCTGGTAGCCGTCGGGCACCTCCAGCGGTCGGCCCCAGTGCGCACCCCCGGGGCGCCACGGTCCCACGCAGGCCCACCCGTCCTCGCCGGCCACCGCCAGGACCTCCCCCGTCGTGGTCCACCGCACCCACGGATCCTCGCCGCTCCGTCCGAGGAGCTCGCCGCGGTCGACCTGGGCCCACGTCACGGGGTCAGGGTGCCACACGCCCGTCCCGGTCGGCACACCGTCCCAGGTAGCCGTCAGGGGCGGGCACTACCCTGTGCGCTGTGACCGTCGCAGCCAAGCGCCTCGCGCTCGAGACGCTCGGCTGGGCGGTGCTCGCCCTGGGCATCCTGGCCCTCTTCCTGCCAGGGCCCGGCCTCCTGCTGACCCTTGCCGGCCTGGTGCTCCTGTCGACGCAGTACCCGTGGGCCCGCCGGCTGCTCGAGCCGGTCCGCGTCCGCGCGTGGCAGGCCGCCGTCGAGGGCACCGAGAGCTGGCTGCGGATCACCCTCTCCGCGCTGGCCGCGCTCTGCGTCGCGGCCGTCGGGGTCATCTGGCTGGCCTCGCCGCCGCAGCCGGCCTGGTGGCCGCTGCACGAGGTGCTGTGGCTGTTCGGCGGGCCGGCCGTCGGGGTCACGATGGTCGTCTCCAGCATCATCGGGCTGAGCCTGCTGGCCTACTCCGTGAAGCGCTTCTACCGCCGACCGGCAGCCGTGGCGGAGGTGGACGCCATGCGGGCCCGCTACGAGCTGCGGGTGGCCGGCCGCCGGAGGGCCCGCAAGCGGCTGGCCGGCATGGAGCACCGGCACCGGCCCCTCAGCCCTCCGCGGAAGCGGCGCGGGCCGCGCCCTTGACCCTCACCCTGGTGCAGGACCCAGCGTGGCGGCCATGACCGACGACCGGCTCCTGTCCATCGGCGAGCTCTCCCGGGCCAGCGGCCTGACGGTGAGCGCGCTGCGCTTCTACGACCGCGCCGGGGTGCTCGCGCCGGCGTGCGTGGACGCGTGGTCCGGCTACCGCCGCTACGCGCCGGCGCAGGTCCGGGAGGCGCGGCTCCTCGCCGGGATGCGACGGGTCCAGGTGCCCGTGGCCGAGATGGCGAGCGTCCTGGACGGGCTGCGCGGCGGTGACCTGGACGCGGTGCACGACCTGCTGGACGGGCACCTGCGCCGGCTCGAGGAGGGTCTGGCCGACGCCCGCCGGGAGCTGGGCCGCCTGCGGGCGGCCCTGGGTCCGTCGCGCGCGGCCTCCGCCGAGGTCCCGGCCGCCTCCCTGCTCGGGCTGCTCGGCGCGGTCCGGCCGGCCGTGGGCACCGACCCGGAGCTGCCCGTGCTCATGGGGGTGCTGCTCGAGGTCTCCGAGGGGCTGACGCTCGTGGCCACCGACCGCTACCGGCTGGTCGTGGCCGGGCCCTGGCAGCCCGCCGGCGACGGGACCACGGTCTCGGCCGTGGTCCCGACCGCCGAGGTGGACCGGCTGGCTGCGTGGCTGGCCGGTCGCCAGGGACGCGTCGTGGTGACCGTGCTCGCCGACGGGGTGGTCGTCCGCGCGGGTGACCGTACCGGGGACGTTCGGGACCCGGACTGCGGTGAGCAGCTCCGGCTGGACGCCGTCGACGGCGACTACCCGGACTTCCGCAGGGTGCTCGAGCACGGCCACGAGGTCTGCGAGCCGGTGGACGCCGACGTCCTGCGGTCGGCGCTGGACACCGGAGAGGACCTCGTCGAGCTCGAGGGCGTGACCGTGGACCGCTCCTACCTGTGGGACGCCGTCCGCAGCGTCCCCGACGGCCAGGTGCTGCTCCCCGCCCACGGCGTGATCGCCCCGCTCGTGGTGCGCTCCCCGGACGAGGACCTGCTGGCCCTGGTCATGCCGGTCGCCGGTCGAGACCGGTGAGCGTCCTGCTCCACCTGTGCAGCAGCTACCGGCACCGGGCGACCTCCCACGAGGGGCGGGACCGCGGATACAGCGGCTGCCGCTGCTGCCTGGGGCCGGGCGACGTCGACCCGGCGCCCGTCCTCGTGGAGACGTTCACCTCCCCGGGCGGCCGCCGCGAGGACCTCTACGCCCCCGGGACGGTCTGGAACGCCGGCACCATGCACCGGCTCGAGCTGTGCGGCTGCCCGGCCTGCCGTGCCGAGCACGCACGGCTCAGCGCTGCACCCGGTAGCGGATGAACGCCGGCGCCGCGAGCGCCGCCACCACGACGAGCACGACGACCAGGACGCCGCCGCCGGCGGTCGCCACCCCGGGGCCCAGCAGGGACCCGGCACCGCCGTGCAGCACGTCGGCGATCCTCGGTCCGCCGACGACGACCACGAAGAAGACGCCCTGCAGCCGGCCGCGCACGTCGTCCTCGGCCGCCTCCATCAGCATCGTGGAGCGGAACGCCGCCGAGGCCATGTCCGCGGCACCGGCCACCGCGAGCGACCCGACCGCCAGGAGCAGGAGGAGCTGCAGGTGCTGGCTGCCGACCAGGCCCGCCGGCCCCAGCCGGACCTCGCCGCCGACGCGGGTCGCGAGGAGGAACGCCAGACCGGCGCCCGTGATGCCCAGGCCCCAGACGACGATGGCGAGGACCACCGCCAGCCCCTGCCTGCTGACCCGCGAGACCCACCCGGAGAAGACCCCGCCGAGCGCCGCGCCCAACGGGATGGCCGCCATCAGGACCGCGAAGGCCACCCCGCCCTCGAGCGGCCCGCCGAAGGACTCGTGGGCGACCTGCGGGAAGAGGGCGCGCGGCATACCGAAGATCATCGCGATCAGGTCGACCACGAAGCTCATCAGCAGCACCGTGTGCAGCCGCAGGTAGCGCAGACCGTCGAGCACGTGGGCCAGCCCGACCCGGCCGGTGGTGCGCGCCGTCGGCGGCATGGCCGGCAGCCGCCAGACCGCCCAGAAGGTGGCCAGCAGGAAGAGGGCGTCGATCCCGTAGAGCGCGGCGTAGCCCAGCACCGGGATGAGCGCGCCCCCGACCAGGGGGCCGGCGATCGCCCCGAACTGCATGACGGTCATGTTGAGCGCGTTGCCCGCCGGGAGCTGGTCGGGCGGGATGAGGCGCGGCAGCACCGCGGCGCGGGTGGGCTGGTTGACGGCGAAGAAGGCCTGCTGCGCGGCGAAGATCAGCAGCAGCACCCACACGCTGCCCAGGTCGAGCGCGGCCTGCAGCCAGAACGCCGCGCTGGTCAGGATGATCCCGGTCGTGGTGACCAGGAGCAGCCGGCGACGGTCCAGGTGGTCGGCCAGCGCACCGCCGTAGAGGCCACCGACCACCAGCGGGACGAGCGCGAACAGGCCGGCGAGGCCCACCATCGCCGAGCTGCGGGTGAGCGCGTAGATCTGCGCTGGCACCGCGACCACGGTCAGCTGCGCCCCGATGACCGTGACGATGTTGGCCGTCCACAGCCGCCGGAAGTCGGCGTTCGCGAGCGGTCGGGTGTCGGCGAAGGTCGCGCGCAGGCGCGCCCGGACGCCCACCTAGTCCACGAGCGAGCAGGCGGGCGCGGCCACCTCGCGCGGCGGGGGCGCACCGACGGTCGGTATGCCGAGGCTCACCGCCGGCTTGCGCGTCGCCCCGGGGTCGCTCCCCTCCTGCAGCGCCGCCCAGGCGTCGCCGCCGCGGGTGCGGCGCACGGCATACGTGCCGCCCCGGACGCCGGAGTCGGCGATCAGGTGGTGGGGCGCGCCGTAGGTGACCTGCACGGTGACGGCGTCGCCGGGACGTGGGCGCTCGGCCCCCTCGGGCACGGCGAAGTGCACGAGCCGGTTGTCGCGGGCGCGCCCGGAGAGGCGCTCGGTCTCGGCGTCCTTGCGCCCCTCGCCCGGCGCGACGAGGACCTCGACCTCACGGCCCTCGAGCTCGCGGTTGCCCGCCCAGGAGACCTCCTCCTGGACCTCGATGAGGCGGTCGAAGCGCTCCTGGACGACCTCCTTGGGCAACTGGCCGTCCATCTCCGCGGCGGGGGTGCCGGGGCGGATGGAGTACTGGAAGGTGAAGGCGCTGGAGAAGCGGGAGGCGCGGACGACGTCGAGGGTGTCCTGGAAGTCCTCCTCGGTCTCGCCGGGGAAGCCGACGATGAGGTCGGTGGTGATCGCGGCGTCGGGGATCTGCTCGCGGACGCGGTCCAGGATGCCGAGGAACCTCGCGCTGCGGTAGGAGCGGCGCATCGCCTTCAGGACCCGGTCGGAGCCCGACTGCAGCGGCATGTGCAGGCTGGGCATGACGTTGGGGGTCTGCGCCATCGCGGCGATGACGTCGTCGGTGAAGGCGGCCGGGTGGGGGCTGGTGAAGCGCACCCGCTCCAGGCCGTCGACCTCCCCGCACGCGCGCAGCAGCTTGCCGAAGGCCTGCCGGTCGCCGAACTCGACGCCGTAGGTGTTGACGTTCTGGCCGAGCAGGGTGATCTCGACCACGCCCTGGGCGACGAGCGCCTCGACCTCGGCCAGGATCTCCCCGGGACGGCGGTCCTTCTCCTTGCCGCGCAGGCTGGGGACGATGCAGAAGGTGCAGGTGTTGTTGCAGCCCACCGAGATGGAGACCCAGGCGGAGTAGGCGGAGTCGCGCCGGGTGGGCAGGGTGGAGGGGAAGACCTCGAGCGACTCGAGGATCTCCACCTCGGCCGCCTTGTTGTGGCGGGCGCGGTCCAGCAGGGCCGGCAGCGAGCCGACGTTGTGGGTGCCGAAGACGACGTCGACCCAGGGGGCGCGCTCGACGATCGTGGAGCGGTCCTTCTGCGCCAGGCAGCCGCCGACGGCGATCTGCATGTCCGGGTTGCGCTGCTTGGCGGGGCGCAGCTGGCCCAGGTTGCCGTAGAGCTTGTTGGAGGCGTTCTCGCGCACGGCGCAGGTGTTGAAGACGACGACGTCGGCGACCTCCGGGCGCTCGCCCTCCGGCACGCTGGCCAGGTCGACGTAGCCGGCCGTCTCGAGCAGGCCGGCGAGCCGCTCGGAGTCGTGCACGTTCATCTGGCACCCGTGGGTGCGCACGTCGTAGGTCTTGGTGGTCTCCATCGCGCCCACCAGGGTAGCCCCGGCCCGGGGATGAGCCGTGCATCACACCGGCGCGGTGGGCGCTCCCGCCACCGGCGGAAGTACCATGGACGAACCCGGCTGCGGCCGGCCAGCGAAGGGAACGGTGATGATCCCCAACGACCGTGAGACCATCGGCGACGACCTCGGTGTCTACAGCGTCGACCCGGAGGACCAGCTGTCGCCGGGAGACACGCTGGACGACGGGGGAGACCCGCTGGACCGCGGCTACCTGCCGCCGGACCGGCTGCACGGGTCCACCGCCTACGGCGTCACCGCGCGCGAGCAGCTCGACGGTGAGACGATCGACCAGCGGATCCGGCAGGAGCTGCCGGACCCCTACACCGCCTACGGGGCCCCGCACCAGGAGTCCCGGTGGGCCGACCTGGTCGACGACGGGAGCGAGGACGACGGCATGGTGGCCAGCGACGACGCCGAGAAGGTCAGGGCCCAGCTGCGCGCGGACGAGGAGACGCCGCACCGCGTGGGCCGCATCGTCGCCCCCGACGAGGGCCTGACCGAGGACCGCGACGCCGAGCTGGTGGCCAACGAGGGCGCGGCGACCAGCTGGGACACCGCGGAGGAGTCGGCGATGCACTACGTCGACGGCGACGACGCGGACGAGCTGACCGAGGTCGAGTGGGACCCTTCCGACGACCCGGTGACGGACGAGGACGAGTAGACCGGGCCCGGCCGGGCGCTGATCCAGCGGAAACCCTGGGGCGGGGGTTACGCTTTTCCGCGCCCCACGTCGCAGAACGGAAGGACCTGGCCATCTCGACGGCAGATCCGGAACTGACGCCCCAGCTGCCGCCGGAGCTGGACGCCGAGCAGGAGGAGCGACGCTCCCGTGCCGTCTCGACGCGCCACCGCTCCGTGCGGCGCCGGGACCGCACGGTCGCGCTCGGTCTGCAGGTCGGCGTGTTCGTGGCCCTCATGGTGCTGTGGTGGGCGGTGGCCAAGGCCGAGCTGGTGCGCCCCCTGTACCTGCCGGGGCCGGGAGCGGTCTGGGACGCGTTCGTCGACGCCAACCGGTGCCGGCCGATCAGCGCCGACTCCGACCGGATCGTCTGCGGTGAGCAGGGCTACTACCTGTGGGGCCACCTGCTGGCCTCGCTGCAGCGGATGGCCGTCGGTGTCGGTGCCGCCGTGGTCCTGGGCCCGGTGGTGGGCTTCCTGATGGGCAGCATCCGGTGGGTCCGGGTGGCGGTCGAGCCCTACCTGAACTTCATCCGGTCCCTGCCGCCGCTGGGCTACCTGGGCCTGCTGATCGTCTGGTTCGGCATCGGGGACCTGTCGAAGTACTGGCTGCTCTTCCTGGCCGCGTTCCCGCCCATCGTCATCGCCACGATCAACGGCATCCGCAACAACCGCGAGGACCGGATCCACGCGGCGCAGTCCCTCGGCGCGAGCCGGCTGCAGGTCGCCACCCGGGTGGTCCTGCCCTCGGCCCTGCCCGACATCATCAACGGGGTGCGCATCGCCGTCGGCTTCGCGTGGACCACGGTGGTCGCGGCCGAGCTGCAGAACGGCCTGCCCGGCATCGGCGGCCTGGCCTACCAGGCCGGCGTCCAGCTGCGCACGCCGCTGGTCATCGCCTGCATCATCGTCATCGGCCTGGCCGCGATCGCCCTGGACAGCGCCATCAAGCGGCTGGGCGAGGTCCTCGTGCCCTGGCAGGGACGGGCCTGAGCCGACCACCCACCGACCCCGGCGCCCGCACCCACCCGCACCGACACCCGAACCGAGCACCACCGCATACCGACCAAGGAGAACGACCATGAGCACCCGGACCAGCACCCGCCCCGCGCGGGCCCTGACCCTGGCGACCCTGCTGGCCTGCGTCACCGCGCTGTCGGCGTGCGGCGCCGGCAAGGCGCAGGCCCCCGCGGGGGGCGAGGACACCGCGGGCGGCACCGCGGCCGCCGGCTCCGACTGCCCCGTCGGCGAGCCGGACGAGAGCATCGACACCACGGTGCGGATCGACTACCAGAGCATCCCCAACGGCGACCTGCTGGTGAAGCAGGAGGGGCTGCTGGAGGCGTGCATGCCCAACGCCGACATCACCTGGATCAACTTCGAGTCCGGCGGTGCGGCGATCCAGGGCTTCGGCTCGGACTCGGTGGACATCGGCCTGGCCGGCTCGAGCCCGTCGGTCAAGGCGATGTCGGCGCCGCTGGACATCGACGTGCAGACCGTCTACATCTTCGACGTCATCGGTGACGCGGAGTCGCTGGTGGTCAAGGACCCGAGCATCACCGACCTGGCCGGGCTCAAGGGAAAGAAGGTCGCGGTACCGTTCTCCTCGACCGCGCACTTCTCGCTGCTGAAGGTCCTGGGCGACGAGGGACTGACGGGGCAGGTCGAGCTGGTCAACCTCTCCCCCGACGCCATCGTGGCCGCCTTCGACCGGGGCGAGGTGGACGCGGCCTGGACGTGGGCGCCGACGCTCACCGAGCTGCTCGACGACGGGGCCACCCGGATCATGTCCAACGCGGACGCGGCGCAGCTGGGCTTCGCCACCTTCGACCTGGCGATCGCCAAGCGCGACTTCATCGAGGCCAACCCCGACTTCATGGTGATGTGGACCCGCGTGCAGGACTACGCCAGCACCCAGATCCAGCAGAACCCCGAGGAGGCGGCCGTCCCGATCGCCGCCGAGCTGGGGCTGCAGCCCGAGCAGGTCCTCGAGCAGTTCCCCGGCTACGAGTACCCCGACGCCAAGACCCAGCTGGCCGACTACTACGGCGGTGACGAGATGGCCAAGATCCTGACCGAGACGGCCACGTTCCTGGCCGAGCAGGGCGAGATCGACGAGGTCGCCGACCCGCAGCACTACGCCGACGGCGTCTACTCCACGGCCCTGGAGGAGGTCGGGCAGTGACCGCGGCCGTGCCGGAGACCCCCACCTCCACCGGGGTCGCCATCACGCTGGACCATGTCTCCCACCGGTACATCACCGACGCCGGCGAGGTCGTCCACGCGCTGGCGGACACCTCGATCCAGATCCCGGCCGGCCAGTTCGTGTGCGTGGTCGGCCCCTCCGGGTGCGGCAAGACGACGCTGCTGAAGGCGATCGCCGGGTTCCTGCGCCCCACCGGCGGGCGGGTCCTGGCCGGCGGGCAGCCGGTGGAGGGCCCGGGCGCCGAGCGCGGCGTGGTCTTCCAGCAGGCCAACCTCTACCCGTGGCTGACCGTCCGCAAGAACGTCGAGCTCGGGCTGCGCTTCCGCGGCGTGGCGGCGGCGCAGCGGCGCGCGGCGGCCCAGGAGGCCCTCGAGCTCGTCGGGCTGTCCCGGTTCATCGACGCCAAGCCCTACGAGCTCTCCGGAGGTATGCAGCAGCGCTGCCAGATCGCCCGCGTCCTCGCCAGCGACCCCGGGATCATCCTCATGGACGAGCCCTTCGGCGCCCTGGACGCCATCACCAGGCGACGCCTGCAGAACGAGCTCCTCGCGATCGCCCGGCAGAAGAAGAAGACGATCTTCTTCATCACCCACTCCGTCGACGAGGCGGTCTTCCTCGGCGACCGGGTGGTCGTGATGTCACCACGGCCCGGGCGGGTCGTCATGGACCAACCCGTCCAGATCTCCTCCCACTACGACCACCTGCTCCTGGACGAGCTGCGCTCGGTGCCCGAGTACACCCAGCTGCGCGACCGGATCAGCGAGGCGATCCGCGAGGACGAGCACTGACCGGACGGGACGGGCTCGCCCGGCCACGGACCCGGGCACGGACGTGGACCGCCCGCACCGGGGAGGAGCCCGCCCGACCTCAGTCGCGACCGTGCTCGGGCAGCACGTCGAGAGCCTCGCGCACGACCTGGTAGGACACGCCCGGACCGTAGCCCTTGCGGGCCAGGTAGGCCGCCAGCCGGCGCGTCTGCACCTCGCGGTCCAGCCCCCGCATGGTCCGCAGGCGCCTGGCCACGAGGGCCCTCGCCTGCTCCTTCTCGTGCTCGGGGTCGATCTCCTCCAGCGCCGCGTCCACGGTCTCCTCGGCCACCCCCTTGCGGCGCAGCTCGTGCCGCAGCGCGCTGGTGGCCAGGCCCTTGGTCTCCTGCTGGGACCGGACGAACATCTCGGCGTAGGCCTCGTCGTCGACCAGGCCGACCTCGCTCATCCGGTCGAGCACCCGCGCGGCCACGTCGGGCGCGGCTCCCCGGTCGCGCAGCTTGTCCTCGAGCTGCTTGCGGGTGCGCGGACCCATCGCCAGCTGGCGCAGCACGATCCTGCGCGCGACGTCGTGCGGGTCTGGCTCGCCGGCGGACGCCGGGCCGCGCGGAGGCGCTGGCGGCGGCCTCCGCCGCCGCCAGCGCCTGCCGCGCCGCGCCCAGCCGCTCGGCGTCGGCGGACATCAGAAGTCGACCGAGACCTCACCGGTGACCGGGTCGACCCCGGCCGGCAGGTCGTCGGCGGCCGGCTGGACGCCGACACCGAGCTTGGTCTTGATCTTGCGGTCGATCTCGTCGGCCAGGTCCGGGTTGTCCTTGAGGAACTGGCGGGCGTTCTCCTTGCCCTGCCCCATCTGGTCGCCCTCGTAGGTGTACCAGGCGCCGGACTTGCGCACGAAGCCGTGCTCGACGCCCATGTCGATCAGCCCGCCCTCGCGGGAGATGCCCTGCCCGTAGAGGATGTCGAACTCGGCCTGCTTGAACGGCGGGGACACCTTGTTCTTGACGATCTTGGCGCGCGTCCGGTTGCCGACCGCGTCCGTGCCGTCCTTGAGCGTCTCGATCCGCCGCACGTCGATCCGCACCGAGGCGTAGAACTTCAGCGCCTTGCCGCCCGTGGTGGTCTCCGGGCTGCCGAACATGACGCCGATCTTCTCGCGCAGCTGGTTGATGAAGATCGCCGTCGTGCCGGTGGAGCTGAGCGCACCGGTGATCTTGCGCAGGGCCTGCGACATCAGGCGGGCCTGGAGACCGACGTGGCTGTCACCCATCTCCCCCTCGATCTCCGCGCGCGGCACGAGCGCCGCGCTCGAGTCGATGACGATGATGTCCAGCGCCCCCGAGCGGATCAGCATGTCCGCGATCTCGAGGGCCT
>QEUR01000112.1 GCA_003577095.1 Acidobacteriota bacterium | reverse complement strand
GCAGGTCAGGTTGAGGGTGCGCGCGTACTCGCCCCTGGTCGTGGGCCCGCAGTGAGCGACCGTGTCGCACTCGAAGAACCCCGGCTCGGCCTCGACCTCCTCGCCCGCCCGCCGGACGGTGATCGAGGTGCGCAGCAGCTGCGAGGGCCTGGTCGTGGAGATGCCGCGCACCTGGTCGGTGGCCCTGGCCGGGGCCAGGTACCGGTCGATCGTGGCCGCGGACATGGCCAGCAGCTCGGCCCGCACCCCGGGGCTGTACCTGCCCTCGGGGTCCAGCCGCCCGGGGCCTTCGAGGCACAGCTCGCCGTGGCGCTCCAGGGCATCGAGCTGGACCTGCATCGAGGCGGCCAGGTACTTGCCGCACTGCCCGCCGGTGGCCGCCCAGACCTTCTGCAGGACCTTGGTCGCGTCGTAGGAGTACTTCGGGGCTCGCGGTCGGCGCGGGCGGGCCGCGACCTGACGACCCGCGCCCGGTGGCGTCTTCGCCGCCGCGCTCAGCCGGCGCCTGGCGTTGTCGCGCGACCAGCCGGTCACCGCGACCACCTCGTCGAGGATCTGACCCCGGTCCTTCTTCGACGACCTCGCGTACGCCTTGGCGTACCGGGTCGTGATCTCCGCGCGCGACCTCATCGACAACCCACCGTCCATGTCCCAGGGTGCACCCGCACGTTTAGCGGGCAGTTCCTAATTGAGGCACCGGACCACGTTCGCGGGCACTTTAGGTGAGTCTCGTCGACCGCTTGACGTCCTGTTCCCGCGGCCGCACACTTAACCATATGGTTAACCAAGTGGCGGTCTTCGCCGCGCTCGGCGACCGGTCGCGGTGCCGGATGGTGGAGCGGCTGGCCGCGACGGAGGCGACGGTCTCGCAGTTGGCGCAGGAGGCGGCGATCAGTCTGCCGGCGACCCTCAAGCACGTGCGGGTCCTCGAGCAGGCCGGACTGGTGGCGGCCACCAAGCAGGGGCGCACCGTCACCGTGCGGCTGCAGCCCCAGACCCTGGCCGACTCGGAAGCCTGGCTGCACCGCACCCGCACCTTCTGGACCGCCCGGCTGGACGCCCTCGCCGCGAGCTTCGCGCCCGAGCGGCCCGGGCTCGACGACTCCGACCACCACCGGCCGGACGAGCACGACACCGACGACGACGCCGACGCCGACGACACGGAGGACCGAGAATGAGCGCGACGACCGACGACGGCACCAGCGGGGACACCACCGAGCTGGTGCTCACCCGCACCGTGGACGCGACGCCGGAGCAGGTGTGGGCCGCGTGGACGACCCCGGAGGGCCTCGCCCGCTGGTGGTGGCCGCACTGGGCGGACACGGCATACCAGATGGAGGCGCACGAGGGCGGGCGCTGGTCGGCCCGCAGCGCCGAGGGCGGCGCCGGCGTCGAGGGCGAGGTGCTCGCCGCCGAGGAGCCGCGCCTGCTCGAGCTCTCCTGGCGCTGGGACGGGGAGGACGCCGAGGACCGGGTGCGGGTCGAGCTGACCGGCCAGGGGGGCAGCACCCTCGTCACGGTCCGCCACCGCACCCGCACAGCGGGGGTGGACGACTACCGCGCGGGATGGGAGTTCGTGCTGGGGAACCTCACCTCGGCGCTGGGCTCGCGCGGGCCCGAGCTGCGGCGGCTGGACGAGCTGCCTGGTCCGCAGCTCTTCCTCAGCCAGATGGTCGCCGCGCCGACCGTCGACGTCTACCAGGCGTGGCTGGACCCCGACCGGCTCGCGACCTGGTGGTGGCCCGAGCACGGTGACACCCGCTTCGAGGTCGACGCGTGCGAGGGCGGCCGGTTCGCGATCTGGTCGGAGCGGGCGGGCCTGCGCGCGGAGGGGACCTACCTGCACCTCGGCGGCCCGCAGGATCCGGCCATCCTCATGACGTGGACCTGGGGTGGCGGCGGGCAGGAGGACCTCGTGCACGTGGGCTTCACCGACCTGGGGGGCGACAGCACACTGGTCGAGCTCACCCACGCGATGGCGGTCGGGGCCGACGACGTCGACAACCCGCGACATGGCTGGAGCGCAGTGCTCGACTCGCTCACCGAGCGGCTCGGCGGGCCGGGAGGTGACGCGAGTGGCTGAGCATCAGCCCCCGAGCCGGCGCATCGCGGTCGCCAGCAGCACCGGCTCGCCGACGAGGTCGGAGGCGTCCAGGTCGCACTCGGCCTCGATCACCCAGTCCAGGTCGCCGTCGGGGTCGGTGACCGTCTGCACGACCTCCCACACCCGGCCCGGCCGCCCGCCGGTGAGCGTCGAGCGCTCCCCCGGCAGCACCTCGACGCGCAGCCGCTCGGGCCCGCGGGCGTCGGCGTCCATGACCACCGAGCCGTGGTCGTCGTAGTAGGCCTCGAGCGCGTCGTCCCAGTCCTGCCGGGTCATCACCGGCTCCACCGGGGGCTCCGGCAGCGCGGCGACCTGCGCCTCGAGGTCGCCCAGCGCCTCCCAGGCGTCGTCGGCGACCAGCTCGACGCGCCGCCAGACCGCGTTGCGGACCATGACCCGGAAGGCCCGCTCGTTGCTGGTGATCGGCCGCGCCGGCAGCACCGGGGCGCCCGATGCGGCGCGCTCGGCGGCGGCCGCGACCAGCTCGGGGTCGGTGAGCGCCTCCCACTCCTCCAGCAGCGAGGAGTCGGTCTGCCGGATCGTCTCCCCCAGCCAGTGGACCAGGTCCTCCAGGTCCTCGGTCATCGCCGACTCCGGCAGCGTCTGGCGCAGGGTGCGGTAGGCGGAGGTGAGGTAGCGCAGCAGCACGCCCTCCGACCTCGCCAGCTGGTAGTAGCCGACGAACTCGGTGAAGCTCATCGCCCGCTCCCACATGTCCCGCACCACCGACTTCGGCGACAGCGCGTCCACCGGCACCCACGGCTGGGTCTGGCGGTAGATCTCCAGCGTGCCCTCGAGCAGCTCGGCCAGGGGCCGGGGCCAGGTGACCTCCTCCAGCTCGGCCATCCGCTCGTCGTAGTCGAGCCCGTCCGCCTTCATCCGGGCCACCGCCTCGCCTCGCGCCCGGTAGCGCTGCGCCATCAGCACCGGCATCGGGTCGTCCAGCACCGCCTCGACGACCGAGACCAGGTCGAGGGCGTAGGTGGGGTCCTCCCTGTCGAACAGCTCGGCCGCCGCCAGGGCGAACGGGGCCAGCGGCTGGTTGAGCGCGAAGTTCTCCTGCACGCCCGGCGCCAGGTCGACGGTGCGCCCGTCCTCGCCCGGGCCGTCCAGGCGCACGAGGATGCCGGCCTCGAGCATCGAGCGGCCGAGCGCGACCGCCTTGCGGGCCAGCCGCGCCTGGCGACGCGGGTCCTCGTGGTTGTCCCGCAGCAGCCGGGACAGGTGGGCGACCGGGTCCCCCCGCTGGGCGACGGTGTTGATGATGACCGAGTGGTCGACCTTCATCCGGGAGACCAGCGGCTCCGGCGGCGCGCCGACGAGCTTGTCGAAGGTCTCCTCCGTCCAGGAGACGAACCCGTCCGGCGGTCGCCGGCGCTGCACCTTGCGCTGCTTCTTCGGGTCGTCGCCCGCCTTGGCCAGCGCCCGCGCGTTCTCGATGACGTGCTCGGGGGCCTGCACCACGACATACCCCACGGTGTCGTAGCCCGCCCGGCCGGCGCGCCCCGCGATCTGGTGGAACTCCCGCGCGCGCAGGATCCGCTGCCTGGTGCCGTCGAACTTGGCCAGCCCGGTGAAGAGCACGGTGCGGATCGGCACGTTGATCCCGACGCCGAGGGTGTCGGTGCCGCAGATGACCTTGAGCAGGCCGTCCTGGGCCAGCTGCTCGACCAGCCGGCGGTAGCGCGGGAGCATCCCGGCGTGGTGGACGCCCACGCCGTGGCGCACCAGCTTGGACAGCGTGCGCCCGAAGCCCGCGGTGAAACGGAAGGCGCCGATCTTGTCGCGGACCGCCTCCTTCTCCTCCCTGGACAGCAGCGGCACAGACATCAGGGCCTGCGCCCGCTCCAGGGCGTCCTTCTGGGTGAAGTGGACGACGTACGCCGGGGCCCGGTCCTTCTCCAGCAGCTCGGCGACCGTCTCGTTGACCGGCGTCATCGCCCAGTCGAAGTGCAGCGGCACGGGCCGCTCGACGCCGGTGACCTGCGCGGTCTCGCGGCCGGTGCGCCGGGACAGGTCCTCCACGATCGGCGTGACGTCGCCCAGGGTGGCGGACATCAGCACGAACTGCGCCTGGGGCAGCGTGAGCAGCGGCACCTGCCAGGCCCAGCCGCGGTCCGGCTCGGCGTAGTAGTGGAACTCGTCCATCACCACCATGCCGATGTCGGCGCCCTCGCCCTCGCGCAGCGCGATGTTGGCCAGCACCTCGGCGGTGCACACCACGATCGGGGCGTCGGCGTTGACGGTGGCGTCGCCGGTGAGCATGCCGACGTCGTCGGCGCCGAAGATGCGGCACAGCTCGAAGAACTTCTCGCTGACGAGTGCCTTGATGGGTGCGGTGTAGAACGTCACCCGGGAGGCTCCGACCGCGGTGGACGCCGCTCCGTCCTGCCCGGCGGCCGCGATGAACGCCGCCGCGGTCGCCACCAGCGACTTGCCGCTGCCGGTCGGCGTGGAGAGCACCAGGTTGCTGCCGTCCAGCAGGTGCAGGAGCGACTCCTCCTGGTGCGGGTAGAGCGGGGTGCCCCGCCCGGCCGCCCACCCGGCGAACGCCTCGTAGAGCGCGTCCGGGTCCTGCGCCGCCGCCCCCCGGGGGATCAGGTCGGTCAGCGTGGCGTCGGTCAGCGGGTCGGCAGTCATCCCCGCCATTGTCCGGTATGACGTCCGCCCGCCTCCCCCCGGGCGTCGGGGCGGGGCGGGCGGCGACGGTCGGGGGCGCCGTGGCCGCTCAGCCGGCGGTGGGCTGCCCCTCCGGCTCGTCCTCCTCGCCGCCCTGCTCGTCCTCGGGGTCGCCGAGCGGCCAGCCGCCGGCGGCGAGCCGGGCGGAGACCCGGGCGATGTCCTTCTTCTTCGGCTGCTGCATGGCGTGGGCGAGGATGAAGTCGTGGATCTCCTCGTGGGTGATCGCCTGGGGCCGGTCGGCGGTGAGCTCCTCGACGATCGCCTCGATGTCCTCCTCGGTCAGCTTGCGCCGCAGCACGCCGAAGAGCGCGACGTAGTCGCCGTCCGGGACCCCCTCCGGGTAGCCGGCGCGCAGCCAGCCCACGATCTTGTGCAGGAAACCCTTGCGTTGCTCGTCGATCATCTCAGTCCTCCCTCACCAGGACGGGCAGAATACCTCTGAACTCGACCTCGAGCCCCAGGCCCGAGGACACGATCACCAGCAGCCCCATGAGGATGCCGGCGACGACGACGCCGAAGCACAGCCAGGCCAGCAGCCGGCCGACCGGCCGCGGGTCGGCGCCCGACCGCTCGGCCTTGCCGCCCTCGGCCCACGCCAGGGAGCGGATGCCCAGGGCGAAGACGAGCGGCAGCCCGGCGCCGAGGAGCAGCCCGGCGATGAGCAGCTGGACCGCACCCTCGCCCGTGAGCACGAGCAGAGAACCCATCAGCGGACCTCCTTGTCGGAGCGGTCGGGCCGCTTCTCGGACCACTCCTCGTTGACGTTGGTGTGGTCGACCGGCGCGCTGCGCGAGTGCCGCCACATGTAGATCACCGCGGCGAGCAGGAGCGCGACCATCAGCAGGGCGGCGGCGAGGCCGCCCCCGAGCAGGTGGCCGATGAACCAGGTGATCGCGCCCGCCAGGCCCGCCATCGGCAGCGTGATGAGCCAGGCGGTGACCATGCGCACCGCCACGCTCCAGCGCACCTCGGCGCCCGGCCGGCCGACCCCGGAGCCGAGGATCGAGCCGGTGGCCACGTGCGTGGTGGAGATGGCGAAGCCGAGGTGGCTGGCCGCCAGGATCACCGAGGCCGAGGCCGACTCGGCCGCCATGCCCTGCGGCGAGGAGATCTTCACCAGCCCCTGGCCGAGGGTGCGGATGATCCGCCAGCCGCCGAGGTAGGTCCCGATGGCGATCGCCAGGGCGCATGCCACCTTGACCCAGAACGGCACGCTGTGGGTGTCCTCCCAGTGCCCGGTGGCGAGCAGCGCGAGGGTGATGATGCCCATCGTCTTCTGGGCGTCGTTGGTGCCGTGCGCCAGGGAGACGAGGGAGGCCGAGCCGATCTGGCCCCAGCGGAAGCCCGCCTCGCGGTACTTCTTGGCCACCCCCTCGGTCACCTTGAAGACCAGCCAGGTGCCGACGGACGCCACGAGCAGGGCGATGACCGGGGAGATGAAGGCGGGCAGGACGACCTTGCCGACGACCCCGTCCAGCTTGGTGCCGTCGCCGACCCACTTCACGCCGGACCAGCCCATCGCGGCGACGGTGGCGCCGATCATCCCGCCGAAGAGCGCGTGCGAGGACGAGGAGGGGAGGCCGAAGAGCCAGGTCACGACGTTCCACAGGATCGCGCCGACGAGCCCGGCCAGCAGGACCAGCAGCATCGCCAGCCCCCCGTCGCCGAGCAGCTCGGCCTTGGGCGACCCGTCCGGGTTCTGGATGTTGATGACGGCGTTGGTGACCGTCAGCGCCACCTCGATCGACAGGAACGCGCCGATGAGGTTCAGCACCGCCGAGAGCGCCACCGCGGTCCTGGGCTGGAGCGCCTTGGTGGCGATCGAAGTCGCCATCGCGTTGGCGGTGTCGTGGAAGCCGTTGGTGAAGTCGAAGGCCAGCGCGGTGGTGATGACCAACAACAGGATCAGGAGTTCGGCACTCACGGGCAGCCATTGTGCCCTGTTCGCCCCCCGTTCATCGAACCGCAACCTGCGGCAGGTGCGGACATACTGGTCAGATGCTCTCCACCGACCTCGCCCGACGCCTCCTCGACGCCGGTCTGAACTGGTCGCCGATGCCGGGCGACCGGTTCGTCGTGGACCGCCGCGGGGTGGCCGAGGAGGTCTTCTACCTGGCCGACATGACCGTCGAGGTGCACGAGTTCGTCGGCGGGTCGGTGATCGGCTTCAACGGGGTGGCCGAGTGGGCGCTGGACTCGGTCGCGCTCGAGGAGACGCTGTGGCTGCCGCGCGAGGACCAGATGCGCGCCGTCCTCGACCACGACTTCGTCGGCCTCGGCATGGACGGTTCGGGGTATGCCGTGGTGGCGCTCGTCGACGGCGTCGCGACCACCTTCGCGCACCGCGACGCCGAGGAGGCCTACGGCCTGGCCCTGCTCGAGGTGCTGCGCCACCGCACCCCGTGAGCCGCCGCTAGTCGCGGACGGTGACCTGCGGGGCGTAGAGCTTCATCGCCTCCAGCGCCCGCTCGTGCGCCTCGTCGCTGGACCCCGCGCAGGCGGCCGCGACCACCTCGACCGTGCAGCCGGCGTCCGCGGCGGCCAACGCCGTGGACAGCACGCAGCAGTCCGTCGACACGCCGGCGAGGACCAGGTGGGCGTGCTCCCCGGTGACCGCGGCCAGCCCGGGACCCCACTTGCCGAAGGTCGCGGCGGACACGACGTGCGGCACGCCGAGCCCCGCCACCTCCGGCACCAAGTCGAAGAGCGGGTGGTCGGGGGCCTCGTCGGCGAAGGGGAAGGTCTCGAAGTAGGGCACCCAGGAGCCCTGCTTGGTGACTGGCGGGACCCAGCGGGTGACCACGCTGCGGTCGCCGTGCTCGGCGACCAGCTCGCGGATCGGCCCGACGGTCTCGGGGAAGCGTGGCGCCAGCCACTCCGAGGCGGGGTCGGCGAAGATCCTCTGGGCGTCGATGACGACCAGCCAGGGCGCTCTCACCGGACCTCACCCGCGTCGACGGGCGCGACGTCATACGCCCCCTCCTCCTGGCGGCGCACGGTGCCGCGGCGCGCGACCAGGGTGACCACGAACCCGAGCGCGAGCGCGACGAGCACCCCGATGTTGGCGAAGGCCCACGTGCCGTCCTTGCCGCCGAGCGGGCCGAGCAGGTAGCCCTGCCAGTTGTTCCACGCGGCGTCCTCGGCGAAGAGGTTGATGACCAGGCCCCACCCGATGACCGAGGCGACGACCATGGTGCCGACGGCGGTCCAGTCCCAGGCGCCGTACCGGCCGCCGGCGTCGAACAGCGCCCGCTCGTCGTAGTCGCGGCGGCGCAGCGCGATGTCGGCCATCAGGATCCCGGCCCAGGCGGCGAGCGGGACGCCGAGGGTGATGAGGAAGCTCTGGAAGGGTCCGAGGAAGTTCTGGGCGAAGAAGACCACCCAGATCGTGCCGATCGTCAGGATGATCCCGTCGATGCCGGCGGCGGCCGGGCGCGGGATCTTCACGCCCAGCGACAGCAGCGTCAGGCCCGAGGAGTAGATGCCCAGGACCGCGCCGCTGACCAGCGCCAGGACGGCGGCGACGAGGAAGGGCACGAGGAACCAGTCGGGCAGGATGGTGGCGAGGGTGCCGATCGGGTCGTTGGCGATGCCCTCCTCCAGGTCGGGCCGGGAGCCGACGAGCAGCAGGCCGTAGCCGACGAGCAGGACGACCGGCAGCGCGCCGCCGAAGGTGTTCCAGAAGACGATGGACCCGCCTGAGGCGTCGCGGCGCTGGTAGCGCGACCAGTCGGCGGCGATGTTGATCCAGCCCAGCCCGAAGCCGGTCATCACCATGACCAGCGCGCCGATGACCGACTCCAGGGAGCCGCCCTCGCGCAGCGTGACCGTGGACAGGTCGATCAGGTGGAAGGTCATGACGATGTAGAGGATGGTGATCGCGCCGGTGATCCAGGTCAGGACCGACTGCAGCCGCATGATCGTGTGGTAGCCCGCGACCGAGGCGAGCACGATGAGCGCGGTGACCACGACCGCGGCGATGACCTTGGTCGCGGTGCCGCTGGCCCAGCCGAGCTCGCGGAAGACGGTCGCGGTCGCCAGCACCGCCATGATCGCCAGGAAGGTCTCCCAGCCGATCGAGACCAGCCAGGAGACGACGCCGGGCACCTTCTGGCCGGTGACGCCGAAGGCCGCGCGCGACAGGATCATCGTCGGCGCCGACCCGCGCTTGCCGGCGATCGCGATGATCCCGCAGAAGAGGAAGGACAGGACGATCCCGATCGTGGCCACGACGATCGCCTGGGCGAAGGAGATGCCGAAGCCGTAGACGAACGCGGCGTAGCTCATCCCGAAGACCGAGACGTTGGCCGCGAACCACGGCCAGAACAGGTCGGCCGGCCGGGCCGTGCGCTCCGACTCGTCGATGACCTCGATGCCGGTGGTCTCGACCAGGGCACGCTCGGCGGTGGTGAGGGTCGTCCCGTCCTGCTGCTCGCTCATGGGTCCGACTCTTGCACACCGCGGGTTCATCCGGTGGTCACCGCACGGAGGTGCGACGCACGTCATACCGCCCTAGATTCACGGGTATGACGCACACCACCCGTCGGGCGGCGCTCGCCGCCCTGCCC
>QEUR01000111.1 GCA_003577095.1 Acidobacteriota bacterium | reverse complement strand
CTCGGCGTCCAGCCCCCACCGGACGACGACCGCCTCGACCCAGTCGCCGACCCGCTCCAGGGCGTCCTCGTCGAGCCCGAACCGCTGCCGCACGGGTGCGCTGCGGGCCAGGTCGAGGACCTCGCTCGCGGTCAGCCGGCCGCCGGCGAGCTCGACCAGCCGGTCGGCGAGGGCCAGGAGGGGGTTGGTATGGCGTGGCGCCCGGTCCGCGAGGCGCACGCGCAGACCGTGGGCCGGGTGGGTGAGCGGCGCACCGGAGGTGTCGTCGCGGACCACCTCGCCGAGGCCGAAGCCGGCGTGGACCAGCGGTGCGTAGGCGTCGATGTCGGGGCACATGACAAGGATGTCCCGTGGCTCGAGGGTCGGGTCCTGCTCGAGCAGGCCGGCCAGGACGTCGCGCAGCACCTCGACCTGGCGGGCCCGGCCGTGGCAGGCGTGGACCTGGATGCTCCGGTCCTCGGCGGGGACGGAGCGGGCCCCGCGCTCCGCGGCGTCGGGGACGTGGTCCGCGGCGAGGTCGGCCTGGAGCAGCTGCAGCAGCGTGGTGCGCCCCGTGTCCGCGCGGGCCGCGGCGGCCCGCCCGTCGTGGAGCTCACCCACGGGCCGGTCTAGCCCACCGGTCAGCGCGAGCGTGCGCTGCAGCTCGCGCGCGTCGCGGCCGAGGCTGGCCAGCAGCGGGTGGCGCACGAGGGCGGCGGAGGTGTCGTCGGCCCGGGGGACCGGCCCGGCCGCGGCAGCGCCGGCCAGCGCGTCCCAGGCAGCGGGCGAGGCCTGCGGCAGCCAGAGGTGGACGTCGAGGTGCTCGCCAAGCGCAGCGAGGACCTCCACCTCGCTGCGGGCGATCCGGGTGTGGCCGAACAGCGAGAGCCGGCCGGGCAGCACCAGGTCCCGGCCCAGCCGCATGCCCTCGGCGCCGCGCTCGCGCAGGGCGGTGACGACCCTGGCCTGGCGGACGTCCGGCGGCTCGGCGTCGACCTGCTCCAGGACGCGCCGCCACAGCTCCGGCTGCCACGCGAGGTCGTCGGCGACGGCGCCACCAAGCCCGTCGCCCGCCCCGCCCCCGCGCCAGTCGGAGAGCATCCCCGGCCGCTGGGCCGCGTAGTCGGCGAACAGCCCCGCGAGGCGACGCGCGACGGCATACCTGCGGCCGCGGCGCAGCTCGCCCTCGGTGCCGGACTCGCCGTACCCGAGGTGCACCGACAGGGTCCGCGCCCAGGCCTCACCGAGGCTGGCGTCGACCGCGCGCAGGACCGGCCACGCGAGGTGCTCGGGGTGCCACGGGTCGTCGCGCTCGACGCCGAGGACGAGGGCGACCAGCGAGTGCGGGTTGAGGAAGCGCACCCCCGCGCAGACCCCGTCGTGCCCGCTGCCGGCACCCAGCCGGTGGGACAGCCGCTGGGCCAGCCAGCGCTCCACCCCCTTGGCGGGCACCGCGACGACCTCCTCGGCGAACGGGTCCTCCAGCGGCGTCGCGAGGAGCTCGGCGAGACCGTCGGCGAGCAGGTCGGTGCTCGCCGCGCGGTGCACGAACAAGGTCACGTCAGCGACCCTAACCGCCGGTGGGGACAGACCCGCGTCCGCAGGTCCGTCCGCGCCCGGCGCTACGCTCCGGACGAGGTCCTCGGGAGGGAGGTGCGGCGGTGGTCGACATCGAGCAGCGGCGGCAGATCATGCGCACGACCTACGACTACCTGCGCTGGCTGCTGGTCCTGCTCCCCGCGCTCCTCTTCGTCGTCACCGTCGCCACCGCCGTCCAGCAGGGCCACCTCGAGCCCTCCATCAGCGCCTACTACGGCGGTCCCGTGCGTGACGTCTTCGTCGGCTGCCTGGTGGCGATCGCCGCGCTGCTGGTCGCCTACCAGGGCGTGGGCCTGCTCGAGGACTACACGCTCAACGGCGCGGGCTTCTACGCGGTCTTCGTCGCGTTCGTGCCGACGGGGTTCGCCGGGCTGATGGACGAGCTCGAGCACGAGCCCAGCCCCGACGGCCTGGGGGTCGTCGACCACGTCTGGTTCCTGCGGATCACGCTCACCTCGGTGCTGCTGCTGTGCCTGCTGCTGCTCGCGCGCGAGATCCGGATCGGCAACCTGACCCGGCTGTTCCGCTCCGACACCGGGGGCCGCCTGGCCGACCTGGTCAACCGGGCCTTCGTGGTGCTCACCCTCGGGGTGCTCGTCGCCTACCTCGCGCTCGTCATGCGCCAGCTGTGGCTGGTGCCCGCCGCCGAGGTCCGGCTCCCGGGGCTGGTGCTCGGCCCGGTCCAGCTGACCGTCCACGACCTGGCCGCGATCTGCCTGCTGACCTCGCTCGCGGTGGCGGTGCTGACCAACACCTGGCCGTTCTACCGGTTCTCCCACCTGCGCGGGTCCGGCCGGCTGGCCTACCTGGTGATCTTCCTGCTGATGGTGGCCGGCCCGCTCGTCGCGTGGGGGCTGTCGGCGCTGCTGGCCCCGGGGCACCTGGTCATCCTGCTCGAGTGGTGGGAGATCGCCCTCTTCGCGGTCTTCTGGGCGCTCGAGACCCGACGGATCGTGCAGGTGCGGCGCGGGAGCATCCGGTCCCCGGCGCCCGAGCCCGGGCCGCTGCGCCAGCCGTTGGCGCCCGACGCGCCCGCCCCCTGAGCGGCCGGACCCCGGCACCGACGCCGGTATGCGGTCCCTGCCCGGCGGCGGCGTGCTTCAGCGCACGCGCGCGACCGTGCCGCCGGTGAGCGTCACCAGCTGCTCGAAGGTCATCGGGAAGACGGTGTCCGGCGTGCCGCCGGCCGCCCAGATCTCCTCGTGCGCGCGCAGGTCCTCGTCCACGACGGTGCGCAGCCGCCGCGGGTGCCCCGTCGGCGCGACGCCGCCGATCACCTGCCCGGTCGCCTCCCGCACCCGGTCTGCGCCGGCCTTGCCGACCGTCCCGGCACCGACGGCGGCCGCGACGACCGCGGTGTCGACCCGTGCCGCGCCGCTGGCCATGACGAGCAGCGGCTCGTCGTCGGCCAGGAAGACCAGGCTGTTGGCGATCGCGGCCACCTCGCAGCCCAGCTGCTCGGCGGCCAGCGCGGCGGTCCGGGCGTGGGCGTCCAGCACGACGATCCGGCTGTCGATCCCCGCAGCGCGCAGGGCGTCCTGGACCTCGAGGTTCCTGGGGTGCATGCCACCGGAGTATGCCGCAGCGCGCCGCCGCGCCCCGGCGTCGGCCCGGTGCCGGGGTTCCGCAGCGCCCCGGCGTGCCGGGGTTCCCGGCGGCACCGGGAAGGGGCATGGTGGGGGCATGCACCAGCTCGACGTGGTGGTCGCGGTCGTCGAGGGGGTCGTGGGGGAGGACCTCCTCGGTCTCTACCTGCACGGGTCGGCGGTGCGCGACGAGCTGCGCCCGGCCAGCGACCTCGACCTGCTGGCGGTGACCCGGCGCAGCCTGGACCGGGAGGGGCGCGCCGAGCTGTGCCGACGGCTGTCCGGCCTCTCCGGGCCGGCGCACGGCCTGCGGTCGGTCGACCTGGCGACGGTCGTGCTCGACGAGGTAGTGCCGTGGGCCTACCCGGCCAGGTGCGACTTCCGCTGGGGCGACTGGCTGCGCGCGCAGATCGCGGCCGGTCTCCTGCCCGAGGCCGGGCCGTCCCCCGGCCTGGCGGTCGAGCTGGCCCAGGTGCTCGCCGGCGACCGCGCGCTCCTCGGCCCGCCGCCCGCCGAGCTGCTCGACCCGAGGCCCGCCGCGGACGTCGCGCGCGGCGGGCGCGACGGCATACCGGAGCTGCTGACCGGCCTCCCGGGCGACACCCGCAACGTGCTGCTCACCCTCGCCCGCGTGTGGCTGACGGTGGCCACCGGGGAGGTGCGCCCCAAGGACGAGGCGGCCTCGTGGGCGCTGCTCAGGCTCGACCCGGAGCACCGCGCGCCGCTGGAGCACGCGCGCGACCTGTACCTGACGACGACCTACGCCGACGAGACCTGGCCCAACGGCCTGCACGACGAGGCCGGCCCGACCGTCGAGCAGCTCGTGGCCCGGATCGCGGCCGAGGCCTGAGCGCCGCCCGTTTCCGGGCGCGGACGCGGGCGCAACGTGAGAGGCTGCTCGCAGCGTCCTGGTGGGTGGAGCCGGCCGGTGACGCCGGACGAGACCGGGACCGGACGCACGGTCGACACGAAGGAACGGGGGACGCGCATGAGCACTCGCGTCAGGACGACGGTCGCAGCGGTGCTGACGGCCATGGTGTGGGCCGGGCCCGCGCCAGCCTCGGCGGCGGAGGACCAGGCCGGCGAGGCCGTCCGCGAGACCATCGAGGAGGCCCTCGACGCCGACCTGGGCATGTCGATGGCGGAGTTCGTCCGCGCGGGTGCACGGGCCGAGCAGGCCGGGCCACGCATCGCCGCCGGCGGTGACGTGGCCGTCGGCGCCCTCACCGCCACCGGCTCGGTGGAGGTCCTCGGCGACGAGGACGGCGCGGCGGGGACCGCCGGCTTCGCCACCCTCGAGGACCTGCGCGACCGCTACCTGGCCGAGGTGGGCGGCGAGGGGCTCACCGGGCTGGTCTACACGGCGGACGGCTACGAGATCCTCGTCGTCGACCCGGAGCGCGCCTACGACCGCGGGGCGAGCGCCCCGACGTCCGCCGACGTCCCGTCACCGGCTGCGTGGGCCGCGCGCTTCCCCGGGGTGAGCGTGACCGCGACCGACGGCCCCGGGCAGGCCGGAGCCACGCTGCGCGGGGGCGCGCCGGTGGCGTTCGGCTCGGTCGGCTGCACGCACGGCTTCAACGGCTGGTCCGGCGCGACGGAGGTCGGGATCTCGGCCGGCCACTGCCCCTTCCTGGGCGGCACCCGCGTCGCGGCCGGCTCCTACGTGGGGACGGTCGACTGGTACCAGTACGGCGGGCCGGGGTCGGCGCTGGAGTCCTACGGCACGGACCTGACCACCTACCCGTTCGGCACGGCATACAGCTATCCGCCCTCGATCACCACCTACTCCAGCACGGTGACGATCACCGGCCGGGCGCCCGCGGTCATCGGCATGCCCGTGTGCAAGACCGGGCGCCGGACCGGGTGGACCTGCTCCACCGTCAACAAGATCGGCTGGCAGTGGATCGGCGACGGCTCCGGCGACATCACCCGGCCCAAGCGGTGGGTGTGGTCCCTCTTCGCCGACACGCGCGTGATCCCGGGCGACTCCGGCGGCCCGTGGGTGTCGGGCCACAAGGCCGTGGGCGTGACCTCCTCCTACGACAGCTACGCCGACGGCCGCCCGTACTCCACGGCCGCGCTGCTGACCTCGCTCGACGACTACCGGCCGGCCGCCCAGGTGAAGATGTGGCTGGGCGGGGTCCGGCTCCCCTCGGCGGAGTACTCCGACACCTACGTCGCCCGGGCGCGGTGGGCCAAGGGGAGCACCGTGTCCGGGAGCGTGCGACGCCTGTCCGGCGACCTGGTCTCACCCGGCACGGTGGCGCAGGTGCGCGTCGACGGCGCCCTGACCACCTCGGCACCGGTGTCCTCCGACGGCACCTTCAGCTTCACCTACACCGGCTCGGACGACGCCCGCCACAAGGTCACGGTGCGCGCGGTCAACCGGTCCTCCCGCGGCCCGGTCACGACGGTCACCGACGAACCGGCCGGCACCGCCCCGAAGGTCCGGCGGCACGCGGGCGCCAACCGCTACGACACGGCGGCCAGGATCGCGCTCGACACCTTCGGTCCGGGCACGGGCACCGTCTACGTCGCCTCCGGCTCGGACTTCCCCGACGCGCTCGCCGGCGGGGCGTGGGCAGGGGCCGAAGGCGCGCCGGTCCTGCTCACGCGAAGCGCCTCCCTGCCGGACGAGACACGGGCTGCCCTGACCACGCTGCGACCCGGGAGGATCGTCGTGCTCGGCGGCACCGCCGCCGTCTCCGGCGCGGTCCAGACCCAGCTGACGGGGCTGGCACCGACCGTCGAGCGGATCGGCGGCGAGAACCGCTACGAGACCGCTGCGCAGGTGGCTGCCGAGTTCGCCACCCCGGGCGGGACGGTCTTCGTGGCGAGCGGCAGGTCCTTCCCCGACGGGCTGGCCGCGGCCGCGCGGGCGGGATCCCTGGGCGTGCCGGTGCTGCTGACGGGGCGCGACGAGCTCCCGGCC
Organism: Acidobacteriota bacterium; assembly: GCA_003577095.1. GTDB lineage: Bacteria > Actinomycetota > Actinomycetes > Actinomycetales > Dermatophilaceae > Ornithinicoccus. The sequence continues at coordinate 3,269 of QEUR01000111.1, read as the reverse complement.
GCCACCGTGGACGAGCTGCGGCGGCTGGCCCCCTCCAAGATCGTGGTGGTCGGCGGCACCGCCGCCGTGAGCGACGACGTCGCGGAGGCCCTGGCCGACCACGCTCCGGTCCGCCGGCTGGCGGGCGAGGACCGCTACCAGACCGCGGCCAGCGTGGCCCGCGCCTTCCCCGCCCCGGACGCCCCCGCGTGGGTGGCCAGCGGCGCCGCCTACCCGGACGCGCTGGCGGCCGGGCCCGCGGCAGCCGTGGCCGACGCGCCGGTGGTGCTGACGAGGCGCGCCGACCTGCCGGCGACGACCAGGTCCGCGCTGCTCCACCTGCGGCCGCCCACCGTCGCGGTCACCGGCGGCTCGTCGGCGGTCTCGGAGGAGGTCTTCGACGACCTGCGCTGGCTGACCTACCGGTGACCGGGCCGAGGAGCTCGTCCACCTAGACTGCGCGGGTGCCCTCCTCCTGCCGCACCGACGGTGCGACGGCGCCCGCGCGCCCATCCGCCCGGCAGCTCCTGGTCCTGCTCCTGACGGTGCTGCTCGTGCTCGGGGCGGCGCCCGCCTCCGCGTTCACCGGTGACGAGGACGACCTCGGCGCACGAGCCCTGTACGAGGACAGCTGGGCCACGCCGGTCCTCGGTCCGGGCGACGTGACCCGGACCGGTCCGGTCTACCCGACCTCCCCTCCCGCGACTAACGTCCTACGCCGAGAGCCGACCTACTACGACGACGGTTGCCACGTCGGCCTGCGGGGCACGACCGTCCTGCCCGGCTGCCTCTACGGCGCCCGGTCCGGAAGCGTGCAGGTGGCGATGGTGGGCGACTCCCACATCGGTCGGCTCTTCCCCGCGCTGGAGGAGATCGCCCTCCGGGAGGGATGGGCGCTGCGGACCTACACCAAGAGCGCGTGCGCGTTCGTCGACGAGCCGCGGGGGGCCTCCTACCACGAGTGCGACACGTACAACGAGGCGCTGCGCGACCACCTGGCCGAAGATCCGCCGGACATCGTCCTTACCCTCGCGAAGCGGCAGGAGATGGCCGACGGCTACGTCCGGACCTGGACCTGGCTCCAGTCCCTGGGCGTGGAGCACGTCGTCGCGCTCTGGGACTCGCCGGCGCCCGACGGAGCCCCGCCGCCGGAGTGCGTGGCCGAGGTGCTGACGCGAGGGGGCGACCTGACGACCTGCGCGGTCGAGCTGCCGGACGCGGACAGCGGCAACCCCTCGATGCGGGCGGCGGCCGCGCGCGTGCCGATCGCCGACTTCGTCGACCTCCGCGACTGGGTCTGCCCGCCCTCGGAGCTCAGCCCCCGATGCCCGGTCGTGCTGGGCGGGGCCCAGCTCTTCGGGCTCGGCTCGCACCTGTCGACCAGCTTCACCTGGACGCTGACTGACCCCCTCCACCAGCGGCTCCACGAGATCGGGGTCGCCCGCCACCGCCCCTCGGTGGACCGGGTCGGCGGTGCCAACCGCTACGAGTCCGCCGCGCTGATGGCGCGCGACGTGCCCGTCGGTCAGCGGATCTTCGTGGCCGCCGGCGGGGACTACCCCGACGCGCTCGCGTCCGCCGCCCGTGCCGGTCACGGGGCTGTGCTGCTGACCCGTCGGGACGCGCTTCCCGCCGCGACCCGGCAGGCTCTCTCCCGTCTGCAGCCGTCCGAGATCGTCGTCGTGGGCGGGACGGCCGCGGTGTCGCGTGCGGTCTTCACCGACCTTCAGGGCTACTCGGGCCGGGTGCACCGCGTCTCCGGCTCCGACAGGTTCGGGACGGCCGCCGCCCTGGCCGTGCTGGCGCCCCGGCGACAGGGCGGGACGGTCTACCTCTCCTCGGGCTCGGGCTTCGCCGACGCCCTGGCGGCTGCCGCGCAGGCGGGCCGCACCGACAGCCCGGTCCTGCTCGTACGCCCGGGGTCCGTCCCCCACGTCACTGCGGAGGTGCTGGCGCAGCTGGCGCCCGAGCGGCTCGTCGTCGTCGGGGGTGGTGCCGCCGTGTCGGACGCGGTCCTCTCTGAGCTGCGGGTGGGCACCGGCGCCGAGGTGTTGCGGGTCGGCGGCGCCAACCGCTACGAGACGGCTGCGCTCCTGGCTCAGGACGTCGCGCCGCGCGGAGAGCTGCACGTCACCTCCGGCACCGTCTTCGCCGACGCGCTGGTGGCGGCGCCGGCCGCCGCGAAGATCGGTGGGGCGGTCCTGCTGGTGCGGGAGGGGAGCCTGCCCGCGCCGACCGCTGCGGCCGTCCGGGAGCACGACCCGGCACGCCTCGTCCTGGTCGGTGGGCGCGCCGCGGTGGCCGACGACGTGCACCGGGCGCTGATCCGGCTGGTGCGCTGACGCCGCCCCGGCCTCACGCCGGCTGGCTCAGAGGTCGGCCAGCAGCGCCGCCGGTCGCTCCACGCAGTCGGCCACGTGCCGCAGGAAGCCGCCCGCGGTGCCGCCGTCGCACACTCGGTGGTCGAAGCTGAGGCTCAGCTGCGTCACCTTGCGCACCTTGAGCCTGCCCTTGTGCACCCACGGCTTGTCGACGACCCGTCCGACGCCGAGCATCGCGGCCTCGGGATGGTTGATGATCGGCGTCGAGCCGTCCACCCCGAACACGCCGTAGTTGTTGAGGGTGAACGTCCCGCCGGTCAGCTCGGCCGGCGCGAGCCGCCCCTCGCGGGCCCGGTCGGTCAGCTCGCGCAGCGCCGAGGCCAGCTCGGTCGTCGTCATCGACCCGGCGTCGCGCACGACCGGCACGACGAGGCCGCGCGGGCTCTGCGCCGCGAAGCCGAGGTTGATGCTTCCGTGCTGCACGATCTCGCCGGCGTCGAGGTCGACGGAGGAGTTCAGGGCCGGGTACGCGGCGAGCCCTGCGACCGTGATCCTCGCCAGCAGCGCCAGCACGCCGATGCCGGCGTCCGGCCGCGCCGTCCGCAGGGCGTCCCTGGCCTTCATCAGGCGGGTCGCGTCCACGTCCACCCAGGTCGTGGCGTCCGGGATCTCGCGGCGAGCGGTGGTCAGCCGCTCCACCATGACCCGGTGCACGCCCTGGATCGGTATGCGGAGTTCCTCACCGCCGGTGCCCGGTCCGGCGGAAACGAGCAACCTTTCAGATGCGCCGGCAGAAATGACAGCAGACTGCTTTGGATCTTCCACGCTGCAAATTCGGGTCCTGTTTTCGACGCACGCGTACGTCCGACCGCGACTTCGCCACCAACCGCACCCTCTATTTCTGCTATGCCGATCCGGTCGAAGGCGGCGCGCAGACCGCGCTCGCGCGCGCCGTGCTCGACGCCGGCG
>QEUR01000110.1 GCA_003577095.1 Acidobacteriota bacterium | reverse complement strand
CCCATCCTGCCACCCGGGAGGCAGGGGCTACGCGTCCTCCTCGTCCCAGATCCGGACCTTCCTCGGCCGGCCCTCCCTGGCCGGGGTCCCCGACTCGTCGCGCGCGGTCTGGCGGGCCATCACGAGGACGAGGACGACCCCGAGCGGCACGGTCAGCCACCACTGCAGCGAGTAGGCCAGGTGCGAGCCCAGTCGCACGTCCGGAGCGTCCAGCGGCTCGGGCCGCTGCGCCGCGGGCGGCTGCTCGTCCTGCAGCACGACATAGGCCTGCACGAGATCCAGCCCGGTCGCGTCGCCCAGCGAGGCGAGGTGCACGGAGGGCAGCTGCCCGGCCGGCAGCTGGTGCCCGAGCGCCGGCTCGGACGGCCGCAGCCACCCGGTCACGGTGACCTCCCCGGTCGGTGGCGCCGGGACGTCGGGCAGGGTCGTCGCGGTCTCCGCGTTGGGCACCCAGCCGCGGTCGACCGCGACCGCGCTGCCGTCCGCCAGGAGGAGGGGGACGAGCACCTCATACCCGTAGACGCCGCCGTGCGGCCGGTTGCGCACGAGGTGCTGGTCGTCCGCGGCGTAGGTGCCCGTGACCGTGACGCGGCGCCACTGGTCGTCGTGCGGGAGCGGCGCGGCCGGGCCGGGCAGCACCTGGCCCAGCGGCACCGGCGCCGCGTCGTAGTTCGCGGTGATCAGGTCGCGGCGCTCGGCCTTGGCCTCGTAGCGGCCCCACTGCCACTGGCCGAGGTTGAAGGTGAGCACGCCGAAGAGGACGCCCAGCACCAGGTAGGCGATCCACCGGGGTCGCCGCAGCACGCCCAGCACGTCAGCCGTCCGCCTCGGTCAGCTCCTCGACCGGGACGACCTCGATGAGGAACCCGCGCAGCTGGACGAAGTCGCGCAGGTGGTCGCGGTGCTCGTCGCAGGCCAGCCACACCTTGCGGCGCTCGGGCGCGTGCAGCCTCGGGTTGTTCCACACCACCGCGTGCCGGGCGGTGGCGCGGCACCCCTTGGAGCTGCACACCAGGCCGTCGGCGGCCCGCCGCGCGGCGGAGCCCGGGATCACGAGGCCTCCCGCCGCCCGGTGGTGCCCTCGTCTCCCTGCTCCGGACGGTATGGCGTGTCCTCGCTCGACACGACCGTCCCCTCGACGTCGTGCCCGGTGGGGCCGCGCGGGGCGGCGGTCGTGCCCGGGTCGAGGCGCTGGACCGGGTGGGTGACCGGTTCGGGACGGCTCGCGGTGCCGCGCCGGTCGACGTTGTTGGCCAGCACCACGGCGACGGAGGGGATGACCACCGCGACGACGGCCAGGACCAGACCGATGACGACCATGTCGTTCATCAGCATCCACACCGAGACCGGGAAGGCGACGAGCCGGAAGCCCATGGCGGTGAGGTACTCCCACATCCGCTTGGCGCGGTCCTTCTCCACCGACACGGCAGCGGTGGTCACGGCCTGGACCGGACGGCGGCCCGAGCCTGGACGCGACGGGTTGGTGGGCACCTCTCCACGATACGACTACGGTGTGAGCGTGACTGACTCGACCAGCAACAACCAGCCCCAGGCCGTCCTGGTCACCGGGGGCAACCGCGGCATCGGCCTGGCCATCGCCCGCAGCTTCGCCGACGCCGGCCACGACGTCGTCATCACCCACCGCAGCGGGCAGCCGCCGGAGGGCCTGCGCGGTGTGGTCTGCGACGTCACCGACAGCGACAGCGTCGACCGGGCCTTCACCGAGGCCGAGGAGCTGCTCGGCCGACCCGTCGAGGTGCTGGTCGCCAACGCCGGCATCACCAAGGACGGTCTGCTCATGCGGATGAGCGACGAGGACTTCGACACGGTGCTCGACACCAACCTCACCGGCGCCTTCCGCTGCGCGCGCCGGGCCGTCAAGGGGATGATCCGGGCGCGGCACGGGCGCATCGTGCTGGTCTCCTCGGTCGTGGGGCTCCTCGGCGGGGCGGGACAGACCAACTACGCCGCCTCCAAGGCCGGGCTCGTCGGGCTGGCCCGGTCGATCACCCGCGAGCTGGGCGGGCGTGGCATCACCGCCAACGTCGTGGCCCCCGGTTTCATCGAGACCGAGATGACCGACCAGCTGTCCGAGGAGCTGCGCACGAAGTACCTCGCGAGCATCCCGGCCGGCCGGTTCGCCACGACCGAGGAGGTCGCCGGCGTGGTCCGCTGGCTGGCCTCGCCGGAGGCGGCCTACGTCAGCGGCGCGGTGATCCCCGTCGACGGCGGCCTGGGCATGGGACACTGACCGGCGGCCGCGAGGCTCCACCGAACCGCATACCCGAGGGAATAGAGTCTGCCCATGCTCATGGACGGCAAGAAGCTGCTGATCACCGGTGTCCTGATGGACTCCTCCATCGCGTTCCACGTGGCGCGCCTGGCGCAGGAGCAGGGTGCGCAGGTGGTCCTCACCTCCTTCGGCCGCACCTTCAAGATCACCCAGACGATCGCCCGGCGCCTGCCGCAGGAGGCACCGGTCATCGAGCTGGACGTCCAGGACACCGAGCACCTCGACACCCTCGCCGACCGCGTGGGCGAGCACGTCGACCACCTCGACGGCGTGCTGCACTCGATCGGTTTCGCCCCCAAGGGCGCCTTCGACTTCATGAACGCCTCGTGGGAGGACGTCTCGACCGCGCTGCACGTCAGCGCGTACTCCCTCAAGGCGCTCGCCGCCGCCGCGCTGCCCCGGATGCGCGAGGGCGGCAGCGTCGTCGGCCTGACCCTCGACGCCCAGTACGCCTGGCCGATGTACGACTGGATGGGCGTGGCCAAGGCGGCCTTCGAGTCCACCAACCGCTACCTGGCCCGCGACCTCGGGCCCAAGGGCATCCGGGCCAACCTCGTCTCCGCCGGGCCGATCGCCACGACCGCCGCCAAGTCCATCCCGGGCTTCGAGCACTTCTCCACCTGGGGCGAGCACGCGCCGCTGGGCTGGGACGTCAAGGACCCGGTGCCGGCCGCGCAGGCCTGCGTGGCGCTGCTGTCCGACTGGTTCCCGGCGACGACGGGCGAGATCGTCCACGTCGACGGCGGCTACCACGCGATGGGCTTCTGATCAGCCCTCGATGATCGTCCCCTTGCCGACCACGGTGAGGCCGGAGTCGGTGACGGTGAAGCCGCGCGCGCGGTCCAGCTCGTGGTCGACGCCGATGTGCACGCCGGCGGGCACGAAGACGCCCTTGTCGATGATGGCCCGGTGGATCTGGTAGGAGCGGCCGACCTTCACCTGGTCCATCAGCACCGAGCGGGTGACGTGGCTGAAGCTGTGCACGCGCACCCGCGGGGAGAGCACGGAGTCGCTCACGGTCGCGCCGGAGACCACGCAGCCGGGGGAGACGGCGGAGTTCAGCGCGTGGCCGACCCGGTCGCCAGACCCGTGCACGAACTTGGCGGGCGGCTGAGGCCCGTAGTTGGTGTAGATCGGCCAGGCCTCGTTGTAGAGGTTGAAGACCGGGTGCACCGAGATGAGGTCCATGTGGGCCTCGTAGTAGGAGTCGATGGTGCCGACGTCGCGCCAGTAGCCGCGGTCGCGGTCGGTCGAGCCGGGGATGTCGTTGTCCTTGAAGTCGTAGACCCACCCGTCGCCCGCGCGGACGAAGGCCGGCACGATGTCGCCGCCCATGTCGTGCTTGGAGCCCTCGTCCTCGGAGTCGGTGCGCACCGCGTCCTCGAGGGCCTCGGCGGTGAAGACGTAGTTGCCCATCGAGGCGAGCACCTCGTCGGGGCTGTCGGGCAGGCCCTGCGGGTCCTGCGGCTTCTCCAGGAACTCCCGGATCCGGCGCGGGTCCTGCGGGTCGACGTCGATGACGCCGAACTGGTCGGCCAGCCCGATCGGCTGACGGATCGCCGCGACGGTGCAGCCGGCCCCCGTGTCGACGTGCTGCTCGACCATCTGGGAGAAGTCCATCCGGTAGACGTGGTCGGCACCGACCACGACGACGATGTCCGGACGCTCGTCGTGGACCAGGTTCAGGCTCTGGAAGATGGCGTCCGCCGACCCGGCGAACCAGTGCTTGCCCACCCGCTGCTGCGCCGGCACGGAGGCGACGTAGTTGCCCAGCAGGGTCGACATCCGCCAGGTCTTGGTGATGTGCGCGTCCAGCGAGTGCGACTTGTACTGGGTCAGCACCACGACCTTGAGGTAGCCGGAGTTGACCATGTTGGACAGGGCGAAGTCGATCAGCCGGTAGATGCCGCCGAAGGGCACCGCGGGCTTGGCGCGGTCGGCGGTGAGCGGCATCAGGCGCTTGCCCTCGCCGCCGGCCAGGACGATCGCCAGGACCTTCAGACGGGAACCTCTCGCAGCCATGCCCCCAACCTAGGGCCAAACGTGCTGGTCCGCGAGGGGTTGGCGCTCTTTGCCGCAGGTCCCACACGGAGCCGCGCCTGACGGCTAGGGTCGGAGCGTGCGCATCGACATCCTGACCCGGGAGTACCCGCCGAACGTCTACGGTGGGGCGGGCGTGCACGTCGCCGAGCTCACCCGCGCCCTCCGCGCGCTCGAGGGGGTCCGGGTGCACGTCCGGGCCTTCGACGAACCGGTCCAGGAGGAGGGGACGCAGGGGTATGCTGTGCCGCCGGGCTTGCAGGACGCCAACGGCGCGCTGCGCACCCTGGGGGTGGACCTGCTGATGGCGCGCGACGTCGCCGACGGCGGGGCGGACCTGGTCCACTCGCACACGTGGTACGCCAACCTGGGCGGCCACCTGGGCGGGATGCTCGCCGGCGTCCCGCACGTGGTCAGCGCCCACTCCCTGGAGCCGCTGCGCCCCTGGAAGGCCGAGCAGCTCGGCGGCGGCTACGGCATCTCCTCGATGGCCGAGAAGGTCTCCTACGAGGGAGCCGCCGGGATCATCGCGGTGTCGGCGGGGATGCGCAAGGACATCCTGACGGCATACCCGGCGGTGGACCCCGCGAAGGTGCACGTGGTGCACAACGGGATCGACTCCTCCCGCTGGGCGCCCGACACCTCGGCGGCGGCGCGGGAGGTGGTGACCTCGCGCGGGCTGGACCCGGACGCCCCGACCGTCGTCTTCCTGGGGAGGATCACCCGGCAGAAGGGGCTGCCCTACCTGCTGCGCGCGCTGCGCCGGCTCGACCCGGACGTGCAGGTGGTGCTGCTCGCCGGCGCCCCGGACACCCCGGAGATCGAGCAGGAGGTGGTCGGTCTCGTCGACGGGCTGCGCGCCGAGCGGGGCGAGCGGGCGGCCCCGGTGGTGTGGATCGGGGAGATGCTGCACCGGGACCAGGTGATCGCGGTGCTGTCGCACGCCACGGTCTTCGTCACGCCGTCGGTCTACGAGCCGCTGGGCATCGTCAACCTCGAGGCGATGGCCTGCGGGCTGCCGGTGGTCGCCACCGCGACCGGGGGCATCCCGGAGGTCGTCGTCGACGGCGAGACCGGCTGGCTGGTGCCGATCGAGCAGGTGGGCGACGGCACGGGCACACCCGTGGACGAGGAGAGGTTCGTGGCCGACCTCGGCGACGCCCTGGTCCGCTCGTTGTCCGACGTCGACGAGGCGCGCCGCCGCGGTGAGGCGGGGCGCAGGCGGGCGGTCGGGTTCTTCTCCTGGTCGACGATCGCCGAGCGCACGCTCGAGGTCTACCGGGCCGTGCTGGAGGGACGCGCACCCGCACTGTGAGCACGCGAAGACACCAGGTCGCGGCGAGGGAGCCACGATGCTGATCGGAGTCCCGGAGGAGACGCTCCCCGGCGAGACCCGGGTCGCCGCGACCCCGGACAGCGTGCGCCGGCTGGTCGCGCTCGGCCACGAGGTCGTCGTCCAGGCTGGCGCGGGCGAGCGGGCCAGCTTCCCCGACGGGCACTACGCGGAGGCGGGTGCCCGGATCGGCAGCCGGGAGGAGGCGTGGGGCGCCGACCTGGTGGTCAAGATCGACGCGCCCCAGGTCGAGGAGGTCCCGCTGCTGCGCCGGGGTGCCGTCCTGGCGACCCAGCTGAGCCCGGGCCAGCGGCCCCACCTCCTGGCCGACCTGGCCGAGCGCGGGGTGACGGCGCTGGCCATGGACGCGGTGCCCCGGATCTCCCGGGCGCAGTCGCTCGACGTGCTCTCCTCGATGACCAACCTCGGCGGCTACCGGGCCGTGGTGGAGGCCGCCCACGAGTACGGCTCGGTCTTCACCGGGCAGGTCACCGCCGCCGGCAGCGTCCCGCCCGCGAAGGTCTTCGTCATCGGCGCGGGCGTCGCCGGGCTGGCCGCGATCGGCACCGCGGCCAGCCTCGGGGCGGTGGTCCGGGCCTTCGACGTCCGCCCCGAGACCGCCGAGCAGGTGGAGTCGATGGGCGGGGAGTTCGTCGCCATCCCCCTGCCCGAGGGCTCGGGCGGCGCCGACGGGTACGCCCGGGAGATGGACGCCGACCTGGAGGCCCGGGCGATGGAGGTCTACGCCCGCGAGTGCGCCGACGCCGACATCGTGATCACCACCGCGCTCGTCCCCGGACGGCCGGCGCCCCGGCTGATCACCGCGGAGACCGTGGCGGCGATGCGCCCGGGCAGCGTCGTGGTGGACATGGCCGCCCGCAACGGCGGCAACTGCGAGCTCACCGAGCCCGGCGAGCTGGTCACGACGGACAACGGCGTCAAGGTGGTCGGCTGGACCGACCTGCCGGCCCGGCTGCCGATCCAGGCCTCCCAGCTCTACGGCACCAACGTGGCCAACCTCGTCGCGCTGCTCACGCCGGGCTCCGACGGGCGCCTCGTCCTCGACCTCGACGACGAGGTCCAGCGGGCGATGACCGTGACGCGCGAGGGCGAGGTGCTCTGGCCGCCGCCGCCGGTCAGCGTCTCCGCCGCGCCGCCGCCCGCGGCGGCGGGGGGGGACGCCGCGCCGGCTGCCGCCCCGCTGGCGAGGAGCGAGGAGGTGCCCGCGCTCGCCGGGCGCCGCGGCACGGTCCGGATCGCGCTCGGTGCGGTGCTCCTGGTCCTCCTGGCGAGCGTGTCCCCGCCGGCGCTGCTGGGCCACCTCACCGTCTTCGTGCTGGCCGTCATCGTGGGCTTCTACGTCATCACCGACGTCAGCCACGCCCTGCACACCCCGCTGCTGGCCGAGACCAACGCGATCAGCGCGATCATCCTCGTCGGCGCGATCCTGCAGGTCGGCTCGGAGGACCCCGTCGTGCGGGCGCTGGCCCTGGGCGCCGTCGCGGTCGCCAGCATCAACGTGGTCGGCGGCTTCGCGGTCACCGGGCGGATGCTGCGGATGTTCCGCCGGGAGGGCGCCTCGTGAGCCACGCCGTGCAGGGCACCTACCTGGTCTCCGCCGTCCTCTTCGTCCTGGCCCTCGGCGGGCTCTCCCGCCACGAGACCGCCCGCCGCGGCAACGCCCTGGGCATCGCCGGGATGGTCGTGGCGCTGGCGGCCACCCTGTGGCTGGCGGTCGAGGACGCGGCGCACCCGGTCAGCACGCTCGTCCTCGTGCTGGCCGCGATGCTGGTCGGCGGCGCGGTCGGGCTGTGGCGCGCCCGCGTCGTGGAGATGACCGGGATGCCGCAGCTGATCGCCACCTTCCACAGCTTCGTCGGCGTGGCGGCCGTCCTCATCGGCTACAACGCCTTCCTGACCGCCGGCGCGCTGACCGGGGCGGAGCGGACCGTCCACCTGGTCGAGGTCTTCCTCGGGGTGCTCATCGGCGCGGTGACCTTCACCGGATCGGTGGTGGCCGCCCTCAAGCTCAGCGCGCGGATGTCGACCAACCCCCTCGTGCTGCCGCACCGCCACCTGCTCAACCTGCTCATGCTGCTGGTCAGCGCTGGGCTGATGGCGTGGTTCCTGGTCGGTCACGGGCTGGTGCCGCTGGGGCTGATGACGGTCGTCGCGCTGGCCCTCGGCTGGCACCTGGTCGCCTCGATCGGCGGCGGGGACATGCCGATCGTGGTCTCGATGCTCAACAGCTACTCCGGCTGGGCGGCGGCGGCGGCCGGCTTCATGCTCGGCAACGACCTCCTCATCGTCACCGGGGCGCTGGTCGGCGCCTCCGGTGCGATCCTGAGCTACCTGATGTGCAAGGGGATGAACCGCTCCTTCATCTCGGTCATCGCCGGCGGGTTCGGCACCGAGGGAGTGGTCGTCCAGGGCGAGGGCGAGCAGGGGGAGTTCCGCGAGACCACGCCCGCGGAGGTCGCGCGGCTGCTGCGGGACGCGTCCACCGTGCTGGTCACCCCCGGGTACGGGATGGCGGTCGCCCGGGCCCAGCACGCCGTCGCCGACCTGAGCGCCCGCCTGCGGGCCGAGGGCACCGACGTGCGCTTCGGCATACACCCCGTCGCCGGGCGGCTCCCCGGCCACATGAACGTCCTGCTCGCCGAGGCCCGCGTGCCCTACGACATCGTGCTCGACATGGAGGAGGCAAACGAGCTGCTGCCGACCACCGACGTGGTGCTGGTCATCGGCGCCAACGACACGGTGAACCCGGCCGCCGTGGACGAGCCCGGGTCGCCGATCGCGGGCATGCCGGTGCTCGAGGTGTGGAAGGCCGCGCACGTGGTGGTGCTCAAGCGCACGATGGCCAGCGGCTACGCGGGCGTGGCCAACCCGTTGTTCTTCCGCCCCGGGACCCGGATGCTGTTCGGCGACGCCAAGGACGCCGTCGAGGCGGTGGTCAAGGAGCTGCCCGGCCAGTAGCGTGACGGGATGATCACCGCCGTGCACACGCTGGTCTACTCCGACGACCCGACCGCGACGCGGGCCTTCCTCAAGGACGTGCTGCGCTGGCCGTTCGTCTCCGAGGGTCAGCGGGGCGACGACGGGAGGGGCGAGGACACCGGTGGCACCGACCCCGCCGAGTGGCTGATCTTCGGCACCGGGCCCAGCGAGATGGGCGTCCACCCGACCTCGTGGGAGGAGGACGGGAAGCCGGGCGGCGCGCCGACCCACCACGAGATCGCCCTGGTGTGCGACGACGTCGAGGCCACCGTCGCCGAGCTGGCCTCCCGCGGCGCCACCTTCGACGGGGAGCCGCGCGACATGGGCTTCGGCATCGGCGTGCACCTGCACGTGCCCGGCGCCGACGACATGCTGCTCTACCAGGCGCGGCACGTCACCGCCTACGACAAGGCCTGAGTGGGGGAGGGCCCGCCCGCCGCCTCCGCCGCCGCCCCCCGGCACTCGTGTCACGGTGGTATGCCCACATACGGGCGTGTCACGGCGGAGGTGGTGTCGGCGGCGGCCTCAGGTCCGGTAGGCCAGGTGGAGTGCCGCGGCGTTCGTCGCGTCGGCCAGGGCCCGCGAGGCCAGGGAGCGAAGGCGCCGGAGGACCTCGTCGCGGCGCACCACCGAGCTCGCGTCGGCGGAGTGCGCAGCCGACTCCAGGCCGGCGTCGGCCATGGTCAGGACCGTCCCGGCCAGGTCGACGACGCGCACCGCGCGCGGCGGCATCCCGCCCGGAAGCCCCCAGGCCGCCGTGCCGCGCCCC
>QEUR01000109.1 GCA_003577095.1 Acidobacteriota bacterium | reverse complement strand
TCGTGCCGGCCGCGTTGATCGCTCTGAAGATGTCCATCACCTCCAGCGACAGGTCGCGGTCGAGGTTCCCTGTGGGCTCGTCGGCCAGCAGGATCGACGGCGCATTCATCAGGGCGCGCGCGATGGCCACCCGCTGCTGCTCGCCACCTGACAACTGCCGCGGGAAGTCGTTCATGCGGTGCTGCAATCCGACCTGCTGCAGGAGCGCGGAGGCTCGCCGCCACTGTTGCGAGGGAGGCACACCCATCACGCGGGCGATGGTGGCCACGTTCTCGAACACGGTACGCGTCGGCAGCAGACGGAACGACTGGAACACGAACCCGACCGAGCGCCTGTAGGTCTGCCGCTCGGGACGTGACAGCGTGACGAGATCGGTGCCGTTCACACGCACGGTGCCGGCGGTCGGCACTTCCTCACGCAGCAGCAACCGCAGCAGGGTGGACTTCCCCGCGCCACTCGGGCCGGCCAGGCAGACGAACTCGCCCTTGCCAATCGACAGCGTGACGTCGCGCAGCGCGTCGCTGCCCGTCCCGTACGACTTGGTCACTCCCGCCAGCTCAACCCATCCTCCCTCAGGCCAGTGGCCTGCCGGGGGCCGGTCCGGTCGATCTGGTCGATCTGGCCGGCCTGCCTGTCGCTTCAGCCGGGCCCAGGAAGAAGAGCGAGAAGCCCGAGCAGGCCGAGTCGGGCAAGCCAGCCCAGAGCAGGCCCTCGGTCCCCATCCGGCTGACGCAAGCCGACGAAATCAGCCAGGTCCCCCGCTCCGACCCACAGGAAGCCTGGACCCTGCAGCTTCGAAGGTCCTACCGGCGCGAGGAGATCCCGGCCCTGCGGCCGGGGGAGAAGCGGCCCAAGCCGCCCAGCGCCGCCGAGAAGGCCATCGCCGCGGCGAAGAGCTCCAAGCCCCAGCTCGAGCCGCCGCCCACCACCCAGCTGCCGCAGCGCGTCGAGCAGCTGCAGCTGGCCGGCGACGTGACCTACACGCTGCCCGACTCGGCGCTGCTCAAGGCCGGCGCGCCGCACAAGGAGCGCTCGGAGGCCAACGACCGCATCGTCGACGCGCTCACCGGGGTCCTCGAGGACTTCAACATCGACGCGCAGGTCACCGGCTTCATGCGCGGGCCGACCGTGACCCGCTACGAGGTCGAGCTCGGCCCCGGCGTCAAGGTGGAGCGCATCACCGCGCTGTCCAAGAACATCGCCTACGCCGTCGCCTCGGCCGACGTGCGCATCCTCTCGCCCATCCCGGGCCGGTCGGCCGTCGGCGTCGAGATCCCGAACACCGACCGCGAGAACGTCAACCTCGGCGACGTGCTGCGCTCGCAGGCCGCGCGCAACAACACCCACCCGATGGTCATGGGCGTGGGCAAGGACGTCGAGGGCGGCTACGTCATCGCCAACCTCGCCAAGATGCCGCACCTGCTCGTCGCCGGCGCCACCGGCTCGGGCAAGTCGAGCTTCGTCAACTCGATGATCACCTCGATCCTGATGCGCTCCACGCCGGACGAGGTGCGGCTCATCCTCGTCGACCCCAAGCGGGTGGAGCTGACCGCCTACGAGGGCATCCCGCATCTGATCACCCCGATCATCACCAACCCCAAGAAGGCCGCCGAGGCCCTCGCCTGGGTGGTCAAGGAGATGGACCACCGCTACGACGACCTGTCCGCCTTCGGCTACAAGCACATCGACGACTTCAACAAGGCGATCCGCGCGGGCAAGGTCACGCCGCCGCCCGGCTCGGAGCGGGTGCTGCACCCCTACCCCTACCTGCTCGTCGTGGTCGACGAGCTCGCCGACCTGATGATGGTCGCCCCGCGCGACGTCGAGGAGTCGGTCGTGCGGATCACCCAGCTCGCCCGGGCCGCGGGCATCCACCTGGTCCTGGCCACCCAGCGCCCCTCGGTCGACGTGGTCACCGGGCTCATCAAGGCCAACGTCCCCTCCCGTATGGCGTTCGCCACCTCCTCCCTCGCCGACAGCCGGGTGGTCCTGGACCAGCCGGGCGCCGAGAAGCTCATCGGGCAGGGCGACGCGCTCTTCCTGCCGATGGGCGCCTCCAAGCCGATGCGCGTCCAGGGTGCCTGGGTGGGGGAGTCGGAGATCCACGACGTCGTCAAGCACGTGACCGGCGAGCTCACGCCGACCTACGTCGAGGAGGTCGTCGCCGCCCCGGCCAAGAAGCAGATCGACGAGGACATCGGGGACGACCTGGACCTGCTGCTCCAGGCGGCCGAGCAGGTCATCACGACCCAGTTCGGCTCCACCTCGATGCTGCAGCGCAAGCTGCGCGTCGGCTTCGCCAAGGCGGGTCGGCTCATGGACCTCATGGAGTCGCGCGGGATCGTGGGCCCCTCGGAGGGGTCCAAGGCCCGCGAGGTGCTCGTGCGTCACGCCGACCTCGAGGAGACGCTCGCCCTGCTCCAGGGCCAGGAGCCCCCGGCCCACCCCGAGCCGGAGACCGTCGCCGAGCCCTTCGACGCCGACCCCTCCGAGGTCGTCCCGGAGGACGCCGAGGACCACCACGCGCCGGTCGGGAGGGACACCCGCTACGACGGCGACCCGGTCTCGGGCAGCTGGGTGCAGGACGAGGACGACGAGGACTCCGAGGACGCCTGGGAGCTCACCGGACGGCGCGACTAGGTCCGGTATGCCGCACCCCGACCTGGCCGCCTCGCTCACCGCCGAGCTCGACGGGCTGCTGCGCGCCGCGGACGCCGAGCTGGTCGCCCGGTTCCCCGGCGAGCTGCCCGGACGGCAGCCGGTGCACACCGTCTACGTGCCGGCCGACGTCGTCGACGCGGGCCTCGTGCCGCGGTGGGGGCGGGAGGCGCACGAGGTGCTGGCCGGCCACCGGCCGCTCCTCGCCGGCCTCGTCGGCCGCGCCGCGGACGAGGTGCTGCCGCTGGTCGCCGCGAAGCTCGACCGGGAGCCCGTCGAGGACCTGCGCATCGACCTCGAGGACGGCTACGGCAACCGCACCGACGCCGAGGAGGACGGGCACGTCCGCGCCGCGGCCACCGCCCTCGCCCGGGCCCAGCGCGAGGGGGCGGCGCCACCCTTCAGCGGCATCCGCGTCAAGAGCCTGGAGGCGCCCACGCGCGCCCGCTCCGTGCGCAGCCTCACCGGCTTCCTCACCGACCTGCTCGAGGCCGGCGGGCACCTGGACGGCTTCGTCGTCACGCTGCCCAAGGTCACCAGCGTGGCGCAGGTGGAGGCGATGGTCCTGGCCTGCGGCCGCGTCGAGGACGCCCTCGGCCTGGACAGCGGGAGCCTCCGCTTCGAGATCCAGGTCGAGACGCCCCAGTCGGTGCTCGGCCCGGACGGCACCGCGCTGGTCGCGCGGATGATCCACGCCGGGCAGGGGCGGGTCGGCGGGCTGCACTACGGGACCTACGACTACTCCGCCTTCTGCGGCATACCCGCCCCCTTCCAGGCGGCCGACCACCCGGTGGCCGACCACGCCAAGCTCGTCATGCAGGCCGCGGCGGCCGGGACCGGCGTGCGCCTCTCCGACGGCTCCACCAACGTGCTCCCCGTGGGACCGCCCGTGCAGGTGCGCAGCGCGTGGGTGGTGCACACCGGACTGGTGCGGCGCGCCCTCGAGCGCGGCTACTACCAGGGCTGGGACCTGCACCCCGCGCAGCTGCCGAGCCGGTTTGCGGCCACCTACGCCTTCTACCGCGAGCACGCGCCGGCCGCCGCCGCCCGGCTGCGCGCCTACCTGGACGGGGCCGGGGGAGCGGTGGCCGACGAGCCGGCCACCGCACGGGCGCTGTCGGACCTGCTGGTGAGGGGCCTGGACTGCGGGGCGCTGCTGGCCGACGAGGTGGACGCGCTCGTCGGCGTGCCCGCCGGCGAGCTGCTCGCGCTGGCCCGGCCGCGACGCGGGTGACCCCGGACGTCGGCGCCGGTCGCTATCGTATCCGGACGCGACCAAGGGAGGCGTGAGGCATGGGCATCGTGCTCGGCAGCAACCAGTACGGCAAGGCGGAGAACCGCATCGTGCGGATCGTGCGCGACACCGACCGCCACGAGATCCGCGACCTCAACGTCTCCACGGCGCTGCGCGGCGACTTCACCCGCGCGCACACCGACGGGGACCAGTCCGCCGTGCTGCCCACCGACACCCAGAAGAACACCGCCTTCGCCCTCGCCAAGGAGGTCGGCGTGAGCTCCCCGGAGGAGTATGCGGCCGCGCTCGCCCGCCACCTCGTGGACGCCGTGCCGGCGGCGACCGGGGCCCAGGTGCAGGTCGAGGAGTACGCCTGGGACCGCATACCGGTCGACGGTGCGGGGCACGACCACAGCTTCGTGCGCCGGGGGACCGAGACCCGCACCGCGGTCGTCACCGTCGACGGCCGGGGCGAGGCGCAGCGGGCCTGGGTCCTCTCCGGGCTCACCGACCTGGTGGTGCTGAAGTCGACCGGCTCGGAGTTCCGGGGCTTCCTCAAGGACCGCTACACGACGCTGGCGGAGACCGACGACCGGATCATGGCGACCGCGCTGACGGCACGGTGGCGGTGGTCCGGGACCGACGGGGTCGACCACGACCGGTCCTGGGCGGCGGTGCGCTCCCTGCTGCTCTCGACCTTCGCCACCACCTACAGCCGGGCGCTGCAGGAGACGCTCTTCGCGATGGGCCGGGCGGTGCTCGAGGCCGAGCCGCGGATCGCCGAGATCCGCTTCTCGGCCCCCAACAAGCACCACTTCGACTACGACCTGGAGCGCTTCGGCGTGGAGAACCACGGCGAGGTCTTCCACGCCGCAGACCGGCCCTACGGGCTGATCGAGGCGACCGTGACCCGTGACGACGCCGACGACCCCGGGCTGGCGTGGACCGCCGTGCCGGCCTTCGTCTGAAGGGGGCTGGCGATGACGGCTCCTTCCCTGGACAGCCTGCCCGAGGCGGAGGCCCGCGAGCTGCTGCGCGGCTGCCTCTCCGTGGACCGCTGGGTCGAGGAGGTGCTGGCCGGTCGGCCCTACGGCGACCGCGACGCCCTGCTCGCGGCGGCGGACCTGGCCGCGCGCGAGCTCTCGCCGCAGGAGGTCGACGCCGCGCTCGCCGGGCACCCGCGGATCGGGGAGCGACCAGGTGCCGGGCACAACGCCGCGGCGTCGGCCCGCGAGCAGGCCGGGGTCGACCCCGCGGCCGGTGACACGGCCGCCCGCCTGGCGGAGGGCAACGCGGCCTACGAGCGCAGGTTCGACCGCGTCTTCCTCATCCGGGCGGCCGGGCGGTCGGCGCAGGAGATCCTCGCCGAGCTGGACCGCCGGCTGGGCAACGACGACGAGACCGAGCGCGCGGAGGTCGCGGACAACCTGCGCCAGATCGCGCTGCTGCGGCTGCAGGAGTCGGTCTGAGTATGGCGACCCTGTCCACCCACGTCCTCGACACGGCGCTGGGCCGCCCGGCCGAGGGCGTGCGCGTCGTGCTGACCTCCGCCGCCGGGGACGTCCTCGGCGAGGGCCAGACCGACGCGGACGGCCGGGTCGGCCGGCTCGGGCCGGAGCTGGCGCCCGGCGACCACGTGCTCACCTTCGCCACCGGCGCCTACCACGCCGCGACCGGCCAGGAGGGCTTCTACCCGCACGTGGCCGTGACCTTCACGGTCGGGGACGCGGAGCACTACCACGTGCCGCTGCTGCTCAACCCGTTCGGCTACTCCACCTACCGGGGCAGCTGACCGGCGCCGCACGGCAGGTCACGGCGTCGGGTTCTGGACCACGCGCAGGAGCGAGCCGTCGGGGTCCACGAGGGCCCCGATGCGCAGCCCCGAGGCCTCGAGCCGCAGCGGGTGGACGCGTGGCCACCCCTTGTCGGTCTGCGGGAGCCCGGCCTCCCGGCAGGTGCGCAGGAAGGCCTCGGCGTCATCCAGCCGCAGGCAGCAGCTCGCGCCGCTGCTGGCCGGGTCCACGCCCGGGTGCGGGAAGAACTCCAGGGTCGCGCCGTCGCGCGACAGGATCATCCAGCCGTCCTCGCGGTACACCTCGCCGAACCCGAGGGAGCGGTAGAAGGCCGACGTGGCGGCGAGGTCCCGGGCGGGCAGGTTCGGTGTCGCGTGGTCGGCCATGCCCGACGGTAGCGCCGGCGTGCATCCACGGCACGGCAGGGCGCCCTCGGGCAGGATGTCCACATGGCCACGCCCACCGACCTCGACCTGGTCGTCCGCGCCCGCCGGGCGGTCGTGGACGGCGCGGAACGGCCGGTGGTCCTCGGTGTCCACGACGGACGGATCGTGTGGGTCGAGCAGTGGGACCCGGAGGAGCCAACCAGCGGCAGCGGCACGGACGCGCTCGGGGCCGAGGTCGTCGAGCTCGCCGACGACGAGGTGCTGCTGCCGGGCCTGGTCGACACGCACGTGCACGTCAACGAGCCGGGCCGCACGGAGTGGGAGGGCTTCGCCTCGGCCACCCGGGCCGCGGCCGCGGGCGGGGTGACCACGATCCTCGACATGCCGCTGAACTCCATACCCCCCACCGTCACGCTCGGCGCGCTGCGGCAGAAGCAGGACGTCGCGCGCGGCCAGGTCCACGTCGACGTCGGCTTCTGGGGTGGGGCCGTGCCCGACCACCTCGACGACATGGAGGCGCTGCACGAGGCCGGGGTCCTGGGCTTCAAGTGCTTCCTGGCCGACTCCGGCGTCGAGGAGTTCCCGCACCTGGACCCCGCGCAGTTCGCCCGCGCCATGGAGCTCACGGCCGGGCTGGGCGCCCTCATGGTGGTGCACGCCGAGGACGCCGACGCCCTCCACGCGCACGCCCCCGCCGCCGGCGCGGCGCCGACGCCCGCCGCACCCGACACCCCGCTGTCCTACGAGGCCTTCCTCGCCTCGCGGCCCGCCTCCGCCGAGACCCGTGCCGTGGAGCGCGTCGTCGAGCAGGTGCGCCGCACCGGTGGCCGCGCGCACGTCCTCCACCTGTCCGCGGCGGATGCGGTGCCGCTGCTGCGGGCGGCCCGCGCGGACGGTCTCGACCTCACCGCCGAGACCTGCCCGCACTACCTCACGATCGCCGCGGAGGAGATCCCGGCGGGGGCCACCCAGTTCAAGTGCTGCCCGCCGATCCGCGGCCGGGCCAACCAGGACCTGCTGTGGGAGGCGCTCGCGTCCGGCGACGTGGACATGGTGGTCTCCGACCACTCGCCCTCCACCGCCGACCTCAAGCACCTGGACACCGGCGACTTCGGCACGGCCTGGGGCGGCATCTCCTCCCTGCAGCTGGGCCTGCCGGTGATGTGGACGCAGGCGCGACGGCGCGGCATACCCCTGACCGAGGTGGTCCGGTGGATGGCGACCGCGCCCGCCGACCGTGCCGGGCTGGCCACCAAGGGGCGGATCGAGGTCGGGGCGGACGCCGACCTCGTGGCCTTCGCCCCGGACCAGGAGTGGGACGTGGACGTCGCCGCGCTGCACCACCGCAACCCCGTCTGCGCCTACGCCGGCCGGCGCCTCACCGGTGCGGTCCGGCGCACCTGGCTGCGCGGCACACCCGTCACCGACGACCCGGCGCCGCACGGACGGCTCCTGCAGAGAGGACAGGCATGAGCTCCTACGCCACCCCGCCCGGGGGACTCCCGCCGCAGACCCGGCTGACCACGAGCCACGGCACCGCACGGTTCACCACCGCCTACGCGGTGCTCCCGCACGGCACGATGACCGACATCGTCACCAGCGCGCTGCCGCACTGGGAGGGGACGCGGCTGTGGGTGCTCGCGCGGCCGCTCACCGGCTTCGCCGAGACGTTCTCGCAGTATGTCGTCGAGGTCGCCCCGGGAGGGGGGTCGGACCGGCCGGAGACGGACCCGGGCGCCGAGGCCGTGCTCTTCGTCGTCGCCGGAGCGCTGACCCTGACCGTGGAGGGGACGTCCCACGGGTTGGAGGCGGGTGGCTACGCCTACCTCCCGCCGGGGACGGCATGGACGCTGCGCAACCCCGGCGCCGGGACGGCGACCTTCCACTGGGTCCGCAAGGCCTACGAGGCCGTCGACGGGGTCGAGGTGCCGGAGGCGTTCGTCACCCGCGAGGCCGACGTCGAGGCGGTGCAGATGCCGGGGACGGCGGGCGCCTGGCGGACCCAGCGGTTCGTCGACCCGGCGGACGTGCGCCACGACATGCACGTCAACATCGTGACCTTCGAGCCCGGCGGGGCGATCACCTTCCCCGAGACGCACGTGATGGAGCACGGGCTCTACGTGCTGGAGGGCAAGGCGGTCTACCTGCTCAACGAGGACTGGGTCGAGGTGGAGGCCGGGGACTTCATGTGGCTGCGGGCGTTCTGCCCCCAGGCCTGCTACGCCGGCGGGCCGGGTCGGTTCCGCTACCTGCTCTACAAGGACGTCAACCGGCACGCGAAGCTGGCGTTCTGAGGCGGTCGGGCAGCGGGTCCCCGGTCAGTGCGTCCGCCCGTGGACGCGGATCTTCGCGGTGTGGCCGCCGCCGTCGAGCTTCGAGTCGCAGGTGTGCAGCGGAACGTCGAGCGCCTCTGCCAGGGCGAGGTACGCGGCGTCGTAGCTGGTGAACTGATGGCTCAGGTCCCAGATCCGGCCGGCCAGGGGAGCCGTCTCGTGCCTGTCGATGATCATCTCGAAGTGGTGCGTCCGCGCACCGTCGGCCAGGTGGCTCGACAGCTTGCGGCCGAGCACGAGACCGCGGAGGACCGACAAGACCTCGACATCCAGGATGTGCGGTGCCGCGACGTCACCGGCGAGGACCTCCAGCAGGCCGTCGTCCACGTCTCGGCCCACCAGCGCCTCGACCATCGCCGAGGCGTCGATGACGATCATCGGCGGGACTGCTCGAGGGCCTCGACGATGTCGGTGCTCGTGGGCCCCTCGCTGCTGTCCAGCTGCCGGAGCCGTTCCACGATCTCGGCGTTGGTGGGTCGGGAGGCGAGACGCGTGAGCTCGGCGGCGACGTAGGAGGACAGGGACTTGCCCTCGGCCGCCGCGCGCTCCTTCAGCGTCCGCGTCACCTCGGGCGGCACGTCTCGGACGTAGAGCGTCGTCATACCCGTATGCTAGCACTATGCAAGCGGGTTTGCTGGTGTGGTGCACCCCTCGCGTCCTCCCGCCGGCCCCGCTGCCGGGGTACGGTGAGGAAGAACAGGGCAAGGGCGTCGTTCGGCATGGACAACCGGCGTCCTCGCGGCACCACCAACCATGCACCCGCCCGGCCCTCCGGGAGGGAAGATCCCGCCGGGGAGCCGGCAGGAGGTCAGCATGACGACGACGTCGCAGGAGACGCAGCGGACGGAGGTGGACCCGGACCCGCCGAGCCTGACGGTGAACGGCGCGACCGTCCCGATGGACCGTGCCGGGGTCACCCCGCACACCACCCTGCTGGACTGGCTGCGCGACCGAGGGCTGACCGGCACCAAGGAGGGCTGCGCCGAGGGGGAGTGCGGTGCCTGCGCGGTGCTCGTGGCGCGTCCGTCCGGGACCCGGACAGAGTGGGTCGCCGTCAACTCCTGCCTCGTCCCGGTGGCCGCGCTCGACGGGCAGGAGGTCGTCACCTCCGAGGGGCTGGGCA
>QEUR01000108.1 GCA_003577095.1 Acidobacteriota bacterium | reverse complement strand
GCGCTGCCGTCGGCGTCCAGGAAGCGGACCGGCTGGGGGCACGGCAGCAGGGTGCTGATGTCGCTCATCGTCGAGTCCTTCACGGGCGGGTCGTGGAGACGTTCGTCGTCCCTATCGTCGCCCAGGCTGGACGGCACGTCAGGTGTGGACGGCAAGATCTGGACGTCTGGCACGATGGGGGCGTGAACGAGAGCATTCCGTCCCGGTCCAGGGCCCGCCGCCCGCCCCCGGCGAGACAGGTGGCGCAGGTGGACGAGACCGACCGGGCGATGATCGACGCGCTGCGCGCGGACGGGCGGCTGTCGGTGAGGGCCCTGGCCGAGCAGGTGCACATCTCCCGGGCCAACGCCTACGCCCGGCTGGAGCGGCTCCAGCGCGAGGGCGTGGTCACCGGCTTCACCGTCACCGTCGACCCGGACCGGATGGGGCTGGGCACCGCGGCCTACGTCTCGGTGAGCATCGAGCAGGACACCTGGCGGCGGGTGACCCGCGACCTGTCCGAGCTGCCCGGTGTCGAGCGGATCTCGCTGGTCGGCGCGGAGTTCGACCTGCTCGTGCAGGTGCGCGCGCACGACAACCACGAGCTGCGCGACGTCGTGCTCGGGCAGATCCAGTCGGTGCCCGGAGTGCGCGGCACCCGGACCTGGCTGATCTTCGACGAGGTCGACCTGCGCGCGAGGGGTGACCGGTGAGCACCGCATACCGGATCCGGCCGGTGCGTCCGGACGACCGGGGCGCCCTGCTGGACGCCTTCGCCTCGGCACCGGACATGGCGCGCCAGGGGCGAGGTGGTCGACGGGCTCGAGCGTCTCGAGCTGGGCCACCGCGCGAACAACCCGGCTTCCGGAGGCGTCGCGCGCGCGGCCGGGTTCGTGCTCGAGGGGCGAGAGCGGGGCAAGTTCCTGATCGACGGGGAGCGGGTCGATGTGCTCACCTACGGACGGCTGCGCACCGACCCCTGGCCGACGACCGAGCCCCTGCCGCTGGATCCGGGACCAGGAGGCCGCACACCCCTTTCGACGAGGTGACACTGGTTCCGCTGAGGAACCAGCTGACACATTGGTTCCGCTCAGGAACCAGCTGACACATTGGTTCCGCTCAGGAACCAGCTGACACATTGGTTCCGCTGAGGAACCAGCTGACACATTGGTTCCGCTGAGGAACCAGTGTCACCTGGTCGCCGGACCCCACAGGTCGGTCACCGCGATCCGCGGACGCCGGACGCGCCGCCCGGTCCTCAAACGTGCAGGTCCTCCCACTCGAACGGCGTGACCGTCCCCGTCTCCCAGTCCCGCCGCAGGATCCCGTAGGCCACGGACGCGACCGGCTCGCCGCCCTCGACCGGCCACCCCTCGCGGTAGTGCGCCTCCTTGAGCCACCCGCACCGGAGGAACGCCCTGCGCATCGCCAGGTTGTCCTCGCGCGTCTGCCCCTCGAAGCGGTTCACCTCCGGCATCGTCCCGAAGACGAGCGCGCTCGCGGCCCGCAGCACCTGCGCGCCAGGCCGCGCCCGCGGAACGCCTCGGCCAGCCGCAGGTCGAAGACCGGCGCCAGGTCGGTCAGGTCCTCGAGGCGGAAGAAGCCGACCCGTCCCAGCGCCTCGTGGTCCGCGCCGGTCGGGCCGAGGCGGGTCAGGGCCACGGGGGAGAGCGAGGTGCTCACGGGGCGCCACGCTACTGCTCCGGTATGCCGTCCGCCCACCGCATCTCGGGTCGCACCGGCCGCGCCGGGGCCCTACCGTCGAGGGAGCGGGCCGACGCCCCGACCCGGCCCGCGGAGAGGACCGACCATGGCCACCTGCGAGGTCTGCGGCAACGACTACGACAAGAGCTTCGAGGTGACGGCCGCCGGCAGCACCCACACCTTCGACAGCTTCGAGTGCGCGATCCACAAGATGGCCCCGGTGTGCGAGCACTGCGGCTGCAAGGTGATCGGGCACGGCGTGGAGGTGGACGGGCGCTTCTACTGCTGCGCCCACTGCGCGAAGCACGCCGAGGGCTCCGACGTGAAGGTCGACGACCGCGTCGGCTGAGCGAGCCCACGCCGCGGCCCGACGGGACTCAGCGCACCCGCGGCAGCACCTGGTCCTGGCGCAGCACGCCGGTGAACAGGTCGCCGCGCTCGGCGAGCCGGTCCAGCACCGTCCGCACCGTCCACCGGTCCGGCCGCAGCTCCGGGTCGTCCAGCTCGTCCCACGTGATCGGCGTGGACACCGGCGCCCCCGCCGACGGGCGGGGCGAGTAGGGCGCCACCAACGTCTTGTTGACCGCGTTCTGGGTGTAGTCGAGGCGCGCCAGCCCGCCGCGCGCCCTCACCTCCCACTTCCAGCTGACGAGGTCCGGCAGCACCGCGCCGATCGAGCGGGAGACCTTCTCGGCCCACGCCCGCGTCTGCTCGAAGGTCGGGCCGCGGCGGACCGGCACCCAGACCTGGATGCCGCGCCGGCCGGTCACCTTCGGGCAGGCGCGCAGCCCCATCGTCTCGAAGGCGGTGCGGTGCAGCCGGGCCAGCTCGAGGGTCTGCTCCCAGGTCGTCCGCTCTCCCGGGTCGATGTCGAACATCACGTAGGACGGCCGGTCCGGCGCCTCCGTCGGCGACGTCCACGGGTGCCACTCCAGCGCGCCGAAGTTCGCCGCCCAGACGAGCGCCGCCGGCTCGTCGACGACCAGGTAGGTCCGCGTCTCGCCCGGGTCGGCGTCCGGGTTGTCCCACCGGGGCAGCCAGTCCGGCGCGTGGTCGGGCACCTCCTTGTGCCAGAAGCCCTTCTTGCCCGCGCCGTCCGGGTAGCGGTGCAGGTTGAGCGCCCGGCCCGCCAGGTACGGCAGCGAGACCGGGGCGACGAGCGCGGCATACATGATCAGCTCGCGCTTGGTGACCGGCTCCTCGCCCTCGCGGGCCGGGAAGAGGATCTTGGCGAGGTTGGTGACCCGCAGCGTGCGCCCGAAGACCTCCCAGCTGCCCTCCTCGCCGAGCGCGTCGAGCGCCGCGAGCTCGTCCTCGCCCGGCGGCTCCGGCACCTCCACCCGCAACGACTCGGCGGCGTCCGCGGCGGGACGGTCGGAGTGCCAGAGTGCGTCCGGGTCGGCCTTGACCTCCTCGTTGGGGCGGCCGGTGAGCACCGACCGCGGGTGGTCCTCGGCGTCCCAGCCCTCGACCGCGTGCTCGTCCTGCTTGTGGAAGAGCAGCCACTGCTCCTTCTCGCCCGCGCGCTCCTGCTGCCCGCCGGTGCGCACGAGCATGAACTCGCCCCGCAGCTTCTCCCCGTGCAGCCGTACGTGCAGCGTCCCGGCGCGGATGGCGGCCGCCACGTCCTCGTCGTGGGAGTCCCACGTGCCGGTGTCCCAGACGATGACGTCGCCCCCGCCGTACTCGCCGGCGGGGATCACCCCCTCGAAGTGGAGGTACTCCATCGGGTGGTCCTCGACGTGGATCGCCAGCCGCCTGACGTCCGGGTCCAGGGACGGCCCCTTGGGCACCGCCCAGCTGGCGAGGACCCCGTCCACCTCGAGCCGGAAGTCGTAGTGCCGCGCCGTGGCCCGGTGCCGCTGCACGACGAAGACGCGCTCGCCGCCCTCGCGGGCGGCCTCCAGCAGCGCGCCGCCGCTCGGCTCAGGCGTGCGGGAGAAGTCGCGCATCCGCCGGTAGCGCTCCAGGCGCGCAGAGCCCTCGGGCGGCGCGACGTCCCGCCCGTCTTCCTCCGGGGTATGCCGGTCGCGCGCCATGCCCTCACCGTGCCACGGGCAGGGCCCGGCTGCGAGGGGCACCGCCTCCGGTCGCACCTCCCGCCCGCGCCCCGGCCGTCCTCGTCCCGGTGGCGGAGGGTGGTCGGACAGGACTAACGTGCCATCCCGGTGCGGCTCCTCGCAGCGCCTGCTGCTCCCCTCGGCCGCGCCAGGAGGATACGAGGATGTATCGAAGGATATGGGCAGGGGCTTCCCTGCTGGCGATGGCGGCGGCCCCCGCGGTCGCGCTGGCGGCCCCGCCGTCGGCGCAGGTCAGCAACGCCGACTACGCCATCGTGACCTTCAAGGATGCGCCGCTCGCCACCTACCAGGGCGGGACGAACGGCATACCGGCGACGGCCCCGGCGGCCCACGGGCGGCTGGACCCGGACAGCCCCGCCTACCGCGCCTACGAGCGCTTCCTGGCCAACGAGCACAAGAGCTTCCGCGCCGCGCTGGCGCAGCGGCTGCCCGGGGTCGAGGTGGTGGACGAGTACGACACCGTGCTCAACGGCATGGCGGTCAAGCTCAACGGCGCGAGCCTGAAGGCCCTCGCCAACAACCCGAACGTCGCCTCGGTCGGCGAGAGCTGGACCTACCGCCCGTCGATGAACGTCAGCACCGGCATCATCAACGCTCCCGCGGTGTGGGAGCAGCTGGGCAGCCGTGCGGGGGCCGGCTCGGGCATCGACGTCGGGATCATCGACACCGGGATCCGTGACGACCACCCGTTCTTCGCCTGCAAGGACGAGATCACGCACAAGACCTACGCCTCCGGCGTCGCCGGGTACGTCGCCGACATCGTCAACACGCACGGCACGCACGTGGCCGGCACCGTCGGCGGCTGCGTCACCGACCTGTCCGAGGTGGACCCGGGCGGCCCGGTCCAGGGGACGATCAGCGGCGTGGCTCCCGGGGTGGACCTGCACGACTACAACGTCTTCCCGGGCTTCGGAGCCGGTTTCGTGGGCCAGGACGGCAGTGCCTTCAGCCACGACATCGCACGCGCCCTCGAGGACGCGGTCGACGACGGCATGGACGTGGTCAACCTCAGCCTGGGCGGTGCCGTGCAGGGTCCGCACGACTACCTCGCCGAGGCGATCGACGCGACGGCCGCGGCGGGCGTCGTCCCGGTCGTCGCGGCCGGCAACTCCGGTCCGGGACCGAGCACGGTCGAGTCGCCCGGCAACGCGATGGGCGCGCTCACCGTCGGTGCGACGACGAACGCCCACTACGTCGGGGTCAACGTCGTGACGGCGGGCGGCACCTACGGCGCGGCGGTCGGTGACTTCGACCCGTTCGCCGACAGCCCCGTGGTCGACGCCCCCTTCGTGGCCTGGAACGGCGCCGACATGACCGCCTGCGCCGGGTCCTCGCCCGAGGGCGACGTGGACGGGGCGGTCGTGCTGATCGCCCGCGGGGACTGCACCTTCGCCGAGAAGGTGGCCTCCGCGGCCGGGGCCGGCGCGATCGGCGTGGTGATGACGAACAACGTCGGCGGCGACCCGATCGCCATGGGCGGCACCGGCGACATCCCCGCCGTGATGGTCAGCCAGGAGGACGGCGCGACGATCATGGGCGAGCTGCCCACGACCGTCTCCATCGACGGGACGAACCCGGTCGAGGTCCTGACCGACAACGCCGACATCATGGCCGGCTTCAGCTCGCACGGCCCGGGTCCCTTCCTGGGCAACCTCAAGCCCGACGTGGTCGCGCCCGGGGTGAACATCTACTCCTCCGTCTTCGACGAGGCCGACCCCGGCACCCTGGGCTGGGCGATGTTCCAGGGCACCTCGATGGCGACGCCGCACGTGTCGGGCGCGGCGGCGCTGCTGCTGGCGGCCAACCCCGACCTCACCCCCTCGGACGTCAAGTCGATGCTGGCCAACAACGCCGAGCGCGACGTCTGGGCCGACCAGGTGGGTGGCAAGCTCGCCACCGTGCTCCAGCGCGGCGGCGGCCGGATCGACCTGGCGCGCGCCTCCGCCGCGACCACGACCTTCGACCCGGCGTCGCTGAGCTTCGGCGAGAGCAAGGGCAACAAGCCGGTCTCCAGGTCCATCACGGTCACCGTGACGAACCTGTCCGACGCGGGTACGACGCTGTCGCTGTCCGGCGGCTCCGCGCACCTCTCCTTCCCGGAGACGGTGACGGTGGCCGGCGACGGGACGGCCACCTTCGAGGTGACGCTCTCGGCACGCCGGTCCGGGCCGGTCGAGGGTGACATCGCGATCACCGACGGCAGCCAGACCTACCTGATGCCGTTCTACTACTCGACGGGCAACTGACCCGACGAGCCCCGCCCGAGGGCGGTCCCGGTCCGCCGGGGCCGCCCTCGCTCGTCCGACGCGACGGTCAGCCCACCCAGACCTGCTCGGGCGCGGGGTGGGACAGGAAGTGCGTCATCGCCTGGGTGTAGGCGTAGGCGCCCGCCTGGCCGAAGACCACGACGTCGCCGGCGCGCAGGTCCTGCGGCAGCTCGCCCGTGCCGACCCGGTCCAGCGACGTGCACAGGGGACCGGCCAGGGTCGTCGGCACCGCCGTGCCGTCGAGCACCCCGAACCCCGGCCGCACCGCCAGCGTCGGGAACGACTGCCCGGTCATCAGCGGCCGCAGCAGGTGGTTGATCCCGCCCTCGAGCATGACGAAGCGCTCGCCGCGGGAGACCTTGGTGCGGACCACCCGCGCGCAGTAGACGCCGGTCGGCGCCGACAGCCACCTGCCGGGCTCGAGCAGCAGCTCGCCGGTGAACCACGGGTTCTCCTCCAGCACCCGGCCCAGCCCGGCGCCCAGGG
Source organism: Acidobacteriota bacterium (assembly GCA_003577095.1). Classification (GTDB taxonomy): domain Bacteria; phylum Actinomycetota; class Actinomycetes; order Actinomycetales; family Dermatophilaceae; genus Ornithinicoccus. The sequence goes on along the minus strand of QEUR01000108.1, from coordinate 3,056 downwards.
CGCGCACGTCGAGCGTGGGCTGCGCGGCGTCGTAGCGCACGCCGAGCCCGCCGCCGAGGTCGACCAGGTCGAGCTCGACCCCGTGCTCCTCGTGCAGGCGCCGACCGATCCGCATGGCGGTGCGGTGGTTGGCCAGCAGCCGGCCCGCGTCCAGCTCGTTGCTCGCCGCGAAGACCTGCAGCCCGGTCACGCGCACGCGGTCGGAGTCCGCGGCCTGCGCGAGGAACGCGTCCACCTCCTCCTCGTCCACCCCGAAGGCGCTCGGCCCGCCACCACCGATGATGGTCGCGGCCTCCGACACACCCCCGGCAGGGTTCACGCGCACGCTCACCCGCAGCGGCCGGTCGCCGGTGTGCAGCTCGTGCAGCCGCTCCACGTCCTCGATCCCGTCCACCTGCACCCGCGCGCCGGCGAAGAGGGCCGCCTGCAGGTCGCGCTCGGACTTGGCCGGCCCGGCGAAGACCATGCCCGGGCCGGTGCCGCCCGCGGCCAGCACGGCCGAGACCTCCCCGGCCGAGGCGCAGTCGAACCACGCGCCCTCGGCGGAGAACGTCTCCAGCAGCGGCAGCCCGGGGTTGGACTTCACCGCGTAGGCCAGCCGCACCCGCCCGGGGAGCGCCGCCCGCAGCCGGCGGAAGCGCTCGCGCGCCGCGCCCAGGTCGTAGGCGAAGAACGGGGAGGTCCGCCGCTCGGCCAGCCCGAGCAGGTCCTCCTCGCCGAAGGCGAACAGGTCGGTCGTCGAGGGTGCCAGGATCATGCCTCCCACCAGGGCGCCAGCCGCGCCAGTCCTTCCGAGAGCTCGTCCGGGGCGCCGCCCAGGCTGACCCGGAGGTGCCCGCGGCCGCGCTCCCCGAAGGCGGTCCCGGGCACGGTCGTGACGAGGCTCTCGTCGCGCACGCGCAGCGCGAAGGCCTCGGTGTCCTCGGCGACGCCGGCGGGCAGCGGCAGCCAGAGGTAGAAGCCGGCCCGCGGCCGCCCCCCGCCCACCTCGAGCAGCCGGGGCGCGACCCGCGCCAGGGTGTCCCAGCGCAGCCGCACCTGCTCGCGGGCGGCCGGGAGCACGAGCTCGCGGGCGCGCAGGAGCGCCAGCGCCGCGTCCTGCGAGGGCCGTGCCGCCGCGGTCGTCATCGCGTTGTGCACCACGCGGGCCGGCGCGAGCAGCTCCTGCGGACCGACCGCCCAGCCCACGCGCAGGCCCGGCGCGCCGAACGCCTTGCTCACGGAGCCCAGCACCACGCCCGCACCCTGCCGCGCGGCCTCGTGCAGCCCCGCGGACGGCCGGCCGAGCCACAGCTCGCGGTACACCTCGTCGCTGACCAGCACCGCGCCCGCCCGCGCGCACGCGGCGGCGACCGCGCGGAGGGCGGCGGGGGACGCCATACCCCCGGTCGGGTTGGCGGGGTGGTTGAGGACGACCATCGAGGTATGCGGTGCGCCCGCCAGGGCGTCGACCAGCGCCGCGGCGTCGAGGTCGCCGCCCGCGGCGAGCGGGTAGGGCACCGGGTCGGCGCCGCAGAGGCGCGCGAGGGAGGCGTAGGAGACGAAGCCCGGGTCGGGGACGAGGACCGCCGAGCCGGGGGCGGCCCAGGCCTGGAAGAGGGCGAAGAGCGCCGCCTGGCTGCCGGCGGTGACCATGACCTCCTCCGGCCTGCAGTGGTGCAGCGCCGCGACCTCGGCGACGAGCTCGGGCGAGCCGCCGTTGGGGCCGTAGGGGAGCGGGCCGGGCTGCGCGGCCGCGGCGGCGAGCGCCTCGCGCGCCGCGTCCGGCAGCGGCCAGCCGGGCTCGCCCAGGGCGAGGCTCACGGTGCCCGCCGGGGCGCCCACGGCCATCCGCCGGATGGGCGAGAGCGTCATGCCGCCCGCCCGCGTGGCGACCGCGCTCACCGGAGCGCGTCCTCGAGGACGGTCGCGGCGTCGGTGGAGGAGTCGCGGTACTTGACGATGACGGGGGCGTAGAGCGAGAGGCCGAGCACGTCGGCGTAGTCGCCGCGGGCCGGACGCGAGCCCGGCACGACGACGGCGCCCTCGGGCACCTCGCCCCGGTGCTCGCGCTGCTCGACCAGGTCGTAGACCGTGGTGCCGGACGTCAGCGTCACGCCGGGCGCCAGGACGGCGCCGCGGCGGACGACCACGCCCTCGTAGAGGCCGCACTGGGCGCCCACGAAGACGTCGTCCTCGACGACGACCGGGGTGGCGCCGACCGGCTCGAGCACGCCGCCGAGCTGGACCGCGGTGGACAGGTGGACCCCGGTGCCGACCTGGGCGCAGGAGCCGACGAGGACGTGGCTGTCGACCATCGACCCGGCGCCGACGTGGCCGCCGACGTTGACGTAGCTCGGGGGCATGACGACCACGCCGGGCGCCAGGTGCGCTCCGCGGCGCACCGAGGTGCCCCCGGGGACGACCCGCACGCCGTCGGCCGGCGTCATCCGGCGCGGCGGGACCAGCGAACGGTCCACGGCCCCCCCGGGCCAGTCCAGGCCGACGGTCTCGCTGTGCCGGAACGCGGCGAGGATGCCGCGCTTGATCCACGCGTGGGCGTGCCAGGTGCCGTCCCCGTCGCGGGTGGCGGCGCGGACGCTGCCGTCCTCGAGCGCCGCCAGCAGCTCGTCGACGCGGGCGAGGAGCTCGTCGCGGTCGGTGGCCGCGTCCGGTCCGGCCGGGCCGCCAGGGCCGTCCTCGGCGAAGTAGCGGGCGAGGGCCTCGTGCGCGGTGCCGGTCGTGCCCGCGCCCCGGCCGAGCGTCTGCACCGCGCTCACGAGGCGGCCCCGACCAGGCGCCCGGCGATCCGCGCCGTCCGGCGGTGGGCCTGCAGCCCGGCGAGGGCCCGCTGCACGCGGGTCCACGTGGCCGGCTCGGCCGCGACGAGGGGCAGGCGCACGGCACCGGTACCCAGGCCGAGGCAGGCCAGACCGGCCTTGACCGGCACCGGGTTGGTCTCGACGAACATCGCCTCCATCAGCGGGGCCAGGAGCGCGGCCCGCTCCCGGGCGGTGCACAGGTCGCCGGCGAGGGCCGCGTGGACCAGCTCGGCGGTCTCGACCGGGGCCAGGTTG
>QEUR01000107.1 GCA_003577095.1 Acidobacteriota bacterium | reverse complement strand
TCCTGTTTTACCTGGCGATGCTCCTGGGGCCGCTGGCGGTGCTGGCCACCAGCGCCACCCAGTTTCAAAGCGGCCTGGCCATGGCCACCCAGGCCGTGGGCCAGTCCGGCGACGAGGAGCTGGGCGCCCGCGCCGCCGAGGTGCTCGACCGCACCCGGCGCGAGCTCTACCGGATGCTGGCCGAGTCCGAGCTCGACCGCGACGACGCGACCGGCGACACGGTCGGTACGTGGGACGAGGACGAGGACGACGTGACCGACGGCGAGATCATCGACGACTGAGCTCACGCCATACCCGCGAGTGCCCCGCTCAGCCAGCGGGGCACTCGCGTGTGCAGGGTTGTGACGGCGGGGGGTGCCCGGGGGGCGGCAGCCCCCCGGGTGACGGCATACTTGCCCCTATGGCCGATCACTATGACGTTGTTGTCCTGGGTGCCGGACCCGGCGGGTATGTCGCGGCGATCCGCGCGTCGCAGCTGGGCAAGAAGGTGGCCGTCGTCGAGAAGAAGTACTGGGGCGGCGTCTGCCTCAACGTCGGGTGCATCCCGTCCAAGGCGCTGCTGAAGAACGCCGAGCTCGCGCACACGCTCACCCACGAGAAGAAGAAGTTCGGCATCGAGGGCGACGCCACGATGTCCTACGGCCCCACGCACGCCCGCAGCCGCCAGGTCTCGGCCGGCATCGTCAAGGGCGTCCACTTCCTGATGAAGAAGAACAAGATCACCGAGGTCGACGGCTGGGGGACGCTCACCGGGCCGACGTCGATGGACGTGGCGCTGAACGACGGCCAGACGCAGCAGCTGACCTTCGACAACCTGATCCTGGCCACCGGCTCGGTCACGCGCATGCTGCCCGGCGTCGAGGTGAGCAAGAACGTCGTCACCTACGAGGAGCAGATCCTCGACGACGAGCTGCCCGGCTCGATCGTCATCGCCGGCTCCGGCGCGATCGGGGTGGAGTTCGCCTACGTGATGGCCAACTTCGGGGTCGACGTCACGATCGTGGAGTTCCTGGACCGGATGGTCCCGACCGAGGACGAGGCGGTGTCCAAGGAGCTGGCCCGGCACTACAAGAAGCTGGGCGTCAAGGTCCTCACCGGCACCAAGGTCGAGGGCGTCGAGGACACCGGCTCGGGCGTGAAGGTGACCGTCTCCCCCGCCGGCGGCGGCGACCAGCAGGTGCTCGAGGCCGACCGGCTGCTCTCGGCGATCGGCTTCGCCCCGCGGACGGAGGGCTTCGGCCTGGAGACGACCGGCGTGGAGCTCACCGAGCGCGGCGCCATCGCGATCGACGACTACATGCGCACCAACGTCGACGGGATCTACGCCATCGGCGATGTCACGGCCAAGCTGATGCTGGCGCACGTCGCGGAGGCCCAGGGCGTGGTCGCCGCCGAGGTGATCGCCGGCGCCGAGACGATGCCGATCGACTACGGCTTCATCCCCCGGGCCACCTACTGCCACCCGCAGATCGCCTCGATGGGCATGTCCGAGGCCCAGGCCAGGGAGGCCGGCCACGAGGTGGAGGTCGCGCAGTTCCCGTTCAGCGCCAACGGCAAGGCGATGGGCCTGGGCGAGGGCGTCGGCTTCGTCAAGGTGGTCGCCGACGCCGAGCACCACGAGATCCTCGGCACCCACATGATCGGGCCCGACGTCACCGAGCTGCTGCCGGCGGTCAACGTCGCACAGACCTGGGACCTGACCGCCGACGAGGTGTCCCGCGTGGTCTTCGCGCACCCGACCCTGGGCGAGGCGCTCAAGGAGGCCATGCACGGCATCGCCGGGCACATGATCAACCTCTGACCGTCGCGCCCCGAGAGGCAGGGCCCCGACCGGCGTACGCCGGTCGGGGCCCTCGCTCGTCCCGCCGACGTCAGACCTGAGATGACGCCAGCGTCATCCTCCGTATGGTGGCGGACGGGACGCCTCCTGGACTATGGTCAGGCCTGTTGCCACCCGGACGACACGCGGGGCCGCAGGGGAAGCGGTGAAGAGGGCCGCGGGGGGTGGAGGTCACCTCGTGCCCGACGACGAGCGCCGAGGTTCTCGGGACATCTGCAGTCGTACCGCCCGGGCTCCCCCGGGCTTCTCGTCCGAAGGAGAGCCACCATGCGATCACGCATGCGTCATGCCGCCGCGACCACCGCGGCGGTCCTCACGATCGGAACGACCACGGCCTACGCCGCGGTCGACCCGCCCACCTATTCCGACGCCCTCGCCCCAGGTGCGTCGGCCACCATCACCAAGACCGTCTCCACCCCGGAGGTCCTCCCGCAGCCGGACATCGTGCTGATGGTGGACCGGACCGGGAGCATGGGCGCGGCGATCGGCAACGTCAAGTCCAACATGGAGTCGATCGTCACGACCGTCGAGGCCTCCCAGCCCGATGCCCAGTGGGCCGTCGCCAGCTACTGCGACGAGGGCGAGGCCGATCCGTTCCTGCTGCACAGCGACCTGTCCGCCGACACGGCCGCGACTGTGGCCGCCGTCGAGGGGATCAACCTGTGCTACGGGGGCGACGAGCCCGAGGCGCAGCTCAACGCGCTCTGGCAGGTCGGCGACGGCGGCGACGCCGTCCCCTTCCGGCCGGACTCCTCACGGATCGTCGTGTGGTTCGGCGACGCGCCCGGCCACGACCCGAGCATCGGGCACACCGAGGCCGACGCGACCAGCTCGCTGACCGACGCCGGCGTCACGGTGCTCGCGGTGAGCGTCGGCGCGAACCGACTCGACCTCACCGGCCAGGCGAGCCGGATCACGGCGGCCACCGGCGGTGCGCTCTACTCGGGCGTCAGCGCCGACGACCTCGCCGACACGATCCTCGCCGGTCTCACGGCCCTGCCGGTGGAGGTCGGCGCGACCACCACGTGCGACCCGGGGCTCTCCGTGACGCTCGACCCTGCCACCCAGACGGTGACCAGCGGCGAGGACGCGGTCTTCTCCGAGACCATCACGGTGGCCCTGGACGCCGAGCAGGGCGCGACGCTCGGCTGCGAGGTCGCCTTCACCCTCAACGGCGCACCGGGCGGGGACGGCTTCGTGCAGCAGGTGAGCGTCGCCGTCGACGACGTCACCCCGCCCGTCGTCACCTGCGAGCAGGGCCCCAACCCCTCGGGCAACTACCCGCAGGGCGGAGACGCGGACGGCTTCTTCATGGTCGCCGCGAGCGACAACGTGGACGCCTCGGTCGACGTCTGGGTCGACGACACCGGGTCGGACGCGCTGTTCGGTCCCTATGCCGACGGCACGACCTTCAAGATCACCCAGGCACCCGGGGCCACCCCGCAGGCCAAGCCGTTCGTCGGCGCGGTCGACTGGAAGCTCCGGCTCAAGGGTGACGCGCTCATGACGGCGACCGACGCCGCCGGCAACACCACCACCGCCCTCTGCGAGGTCCCGCCGAACATGTGACCGTGCGCGCAGGGAGCCGCCCGGAAGGGAGGCAGAGGCAGGGTCCGGACACCGCCAGGCGCCCGGGCCCTGCCTCTCGTCCGGGGGTTGTCCCCCCTCAGGATCTGGTTGTCAGCCCCGATGACCGGGCGCGACCCTTCGAGCAGGATGGATGACATGAACGACACCCAGCACGACACGAACCGTCCCCCGACCCCCCTGCCGCCGCAGCCTACCGGCCACCATGCCGACGACGTCTGGGGCGTGCGGCGCCCGCCCGTCCTCGGCCCGCAGCCGCAGGACACCCCGCCCGGTGGCTCCGGCCCCCACGGTCACGGACCGTCGTGGGGCGAGGGCCCGCAGGCCGGCGCCAGGTCGCTGGACCGTGGGTTCGCCGCCCTGAAGAAGGCGCCGCTGCACCGGGACACCACCCAGGGCGTGCTCGGCGGCGTCTGCGCCGGCATCGCGGAGCGCGCGGGCGTCTCCGTGGCGGCCGTGCGGGTAGCCGCCGTCGCACTCGCGGTCTTCTTCGGCACCGGGATCGGCGCCTACCTGCTGCTGTGGGCTCTGCTGCCCGACCAGACCGGCGTCACCCACGCCGAGCAGGGCGTCAAGGGTGGCAGCGCCGCGAGCCTGGCGGTCCTCGGCCTCGGTGCCCTCGCCGGGCTCGGCATGCTCTCCGCCGTCCTCGGCGGTCTCGGCTGGCTGGTCCCGGTCGCGATCGCCGCCTCCGTGGTCTACGTGGTGATGAGGAAGAAGGGACGCTCCTCGGCCCACAACCACGGCTGACGGAGCGCGGCCGCGCGCCGCGCACCGTCCCTGCGCCGGCGGACCTCTCAGGGGAGGGTCCGCCGGCGCAGCCATGCCCTCCGCGTGGCGCGGCCGCCGGCGAGGCCCCTGGCGCACGGCTCCCCGACGCGAGATGCTGGGGGCATGACCGAGAGCCAGCCCGAGCAGCCGGACCGCCCGTCGCCCCCGCCCGGCCCCGCACCCCCGCCGCCCCCGCCAGGACCGCAGGACGACGTCTGGGGCGTACGTCCGCCGGCGCTGAATGACCCCGCGCAGCCTGGCTACGGGCGGCAGGAGCACGGGCAACCGGGCTACGGGCAGGCCGGCTACCAGCAGCCGTACGGCTCCGGGTCCGGCGCCTCCCAGCCAGGGGGCCAGACCTCCGGCGGGTCGCAGCTGGACCGCGGGATCTCGGCGCTGCGCCGCTCGCCCCTGAGGCGGGACACCTCAGCGGGCGTGATCGGCGGCGTCTGCGCGGGGATCGCCCGTCAGCTGGGGGTCTCCCCCGCCGCCGTGCGGGTCGGCGCGGTCGTGCTGGCGCTCTTCTTCGGCAGCGGCCTGGCGGCCTACCTCATCGCCTGGGCGCTCCTGCCCGACGACGTGGGACAGACCCACGTCGAGCAGGGCGTCAAGGGCGGCAACGGCGGGTCGATCGTGCTCCTCGTCGCCGCCGGCATCGCGGCCCTCGGCATGCTCAGCTCCCTCCTGGACAACCTGGGCTGGCTGATCCCGGTCGGGGTCACCGCCGCGATCGTGGGCTACGTCGTCTACGCCTCGAGGAAGAAGGGCATCGACGAGTAGGTCCGGGGGCTGGCCGCGGTCGGCGACCCGTCAGCCCAGGCCGGCCCGCAGCTCGCCGAGCTTCGTCAGCGTGGCGTCCACCTGCTCGACCGCCTCGTCGACCTGCCGTCGTGCCTTGGTGATCCGGTCGCCGACGACCATGTCGGTGAAGAAGTTGTCGAACCAGATGTCCAGGCCCCGGGACAGACCGTCGACCATCGGCGCGTCCACGCCCGGCAGCTCCACGTCGGCCAGCTCGCGGGAGAACCGCTGCAGCGCCTCCGCCGCCCGGTCCAGGTGCTCGGTGGCGCGGTCCAGCTCGTCGTGCTTGAGCATCGAGCTGAGCATGCCCCCGCCGGCGAAGATGTCCCACGCCGACCACCCTCCGGCGCTGCCCAGCCGGTCCTGGGCGGCGACCAGCGCCGACCTGGCCTCCGCGCCGGCCTCCAGCGCCTCGTCCAGGTCGCGCCGCCAGCGGACGTCCTCGAGCCGGCGGCCGGCCTCGGCCGCCCGGTCCCGCAGGGCCGCCCCCTCCTCGTCCTGCGCGAGCCGGTGCACCTGCGCGAGCGTCTCCTCGTAGCCGGTCTCGACGTCCCCCAGGGCGGCCCGCCGGCGCTCCAGCTCCTCGACCTCACGACCCAGGACCTCGCGGTGCCGCAGCGCCCGCGCATAGGCGTACTCCGCGGCCTGCGCCTCGGCGCGCTCCCGCTCCAGCCGGTCGGTCAGCTCGCCCCGCACCGACGCCCAGAGCCGGGACGGCGAGGTCCCCTCGAGCCGCCGCACGTCGCCCCGCTCGCTCTCCAGGTCGGCCCCGAGGCGGGCGAGCTCCCCGTCGGCCTCGCGCAGCTGCGGCGCGAGCGCGGCGAGCCGCGCGGTCAGCCGCTCGTGCTCGGCCCGTGTCTCGATCATCCGGTCGAAGCGTTCGGCCAGCCGGGCATGCGTGGGGTCGGTCATGCCGGTCCGACGCGCGGGTCCCCGCCCGGGGTTCCCGGCGGTCACCCGAGCACCTCCTCCGCACCGGTCACGGGTATGCCGTGCTCCGCCCCCACCGGCGCGCTCGTCAGCCTCCCCGCGTGCGTGCTCAGCCCGCGGGCCAGGCTGGGGTCGTCGCGGCAGGCCTGCGACCAGCCCTTGTCGGCGACGGCGACGACGTAGGGCAGGGTGGAGTTGGTCAGCGCGTAGGTGGAGGTGCTGGGCACCGCGCCGGGCATGTTGGCCACGCAGTAGAAGGTCGACCCGTGCACCTCGAAGGTCGGGTCCGAGTGGGTCGTCGGGTGCGAGTCCTCGAAGCACCCGCCCTGGTCGATGGCGATGTCGACCAGCACCGACCCGGGCTTCATCCGCGAGACGAGGTCGTTGCTGACCAGCGTGGGCGTGGCCGCGCCGGGGATCAGCACCGCCCCGATCACCAGGTCGGCGGCCGTCACCTGCTGCTCGATGGCCATCGCCGAGGAGGCCAGGCCGTGCACCCTGTTGTCGTAGCGCCAGAAGGACATCCGCAGCTTGTCCAGGTCGGTGTCCAGCAGCGTGACGTCCGCCCCCATGCCGAGCGCGATGTTGGCGGCGTTCTGGCCCGAGACTCCGGCGCCGATGATGACGACCTTGGCGTTCGCGACGCCGCCGACGCCGCCCATGAGCAAGCCGCGGCCTCCCTGCGCACGCATCAGCGTGTGCGCGCCGACCATCGGCGCCAGGCAGCCGGCGACCTCGGACATCGGGTAGAGCAGCGGCAACGACCCCGAGGGCAGCTGCACCGTCTCGTAGGCGAGCGCGGTCACGCCCCGCGCCAGCAGCTCCTCGGTCAGGCGGCGGTCGGCGGCCAGGTGCAGGTAGGTGAACAGCACGAGCCCCTCGCGCAGCAGGGGGTGCTCCTGCTCGACCGGCTCCTTGACCTTGAGCACCAGCTCGGCGGCCCACGCCTCCTCGGCGGCGGGCACGATCCTCGCCCCGGCGTCCTCATACTCCTCGTCCGGGATCTGCGAGCCGGCGCCCGCCCCCGACTCGACCACCACCTCGTGGCCGCGCGCGGTCAGCTCGTGGACGCCCACCGGCGTCAGCGCCACCCGGTCCTCGTGGTCCTTCACCTCGCGCGGCACGCCGATCAGCACGTGGGGCTCCTTCCCGCACCCGCCGGTCGAGGACTCCTCCGGCGCGGGTGCGGCCGGCGGCGACGCGGGGGCGCAGGCGGCAGCGGAGCACTCGACCACGAACGTGCAGGAGGAGGGCGTCGACGAGGCCGACCTCGTCAAGACGGACGGACGGGTGATCGTCACCGCCCTGAACAACAGGGTGCGCATCGTCGACGTCGCGAGCCGCGAGGTGGTCTCCGAGATCCGGATGCCGGGGCGGCACGACCAGGTCTTCCCCTCCGAGCTGCTGCTCAACGGCGACACCCTCGTGGTCCTCGGGCAGGAGTGGAGCTATGCCCAGCCGGCGGACAACCTCTACCTGCCGTTCGGTTCGGCGCGCACGCACGTGGTCACCGTGGACCTCTCCGACCCCGCCGCGCCCCGCATGCTGGGCTCGGTGCGGATCGAGGGCAGCTACCGCTCGGCCCGGCTGGTCGACGGCACCGTGCGCATGGTCATGGTCACCGAGCCCCCGGGGGTCGAGCAGACCCAGCCGCGCAAGAACACGATGGCGGCCGAGACCGAGGCGGAGGAGGCCAACCGCGCCCTGGTGCGGGCCACCACGATCGAGGACTGGGTGCCGCACGTGCAGGTCCTGGACGCCGACGGGCAGGTCCGCTCCACCGAGCAGCTGCTGGGCTGCGACCAGATCTCCCGGCCGCGCGACCCCGCGGGCCTGTCGACCATGTCCGTGCTGAGCTTCGACCTGGCCTCCGGCTCGCCGGAACCCGCCTCCGGCACGGGCCTGGTCGCCTCCGGCGACACCGTCTACGCCTCGCCCGACCGGGTCGTGGTGGCCACCAGCCCGTGGGACCTGTGGCGCTGGGTCGGCCCGGCCGACCTGCCCTGGCCGGGCGGCGAGCCGGTCAACCGCACCGACCTGCACGCCTTCGACATCTCCGACCCGGGCTCGACCGCCTACGCGGCGTCGGGCTCGGTCGAGGGCCGGCTGCTGAGCCAGTGGTCCCTGGACGAGCAGGACGGTGTCGTGCGGGTGGCGACCACCACCGAGCCGCCCGGGATCTCCGAGCCCTCGCAGTCCTCGCTCGTCGTCCTGCGCGAGGAGGGCGAGCGCCTGGTCGAGACCGGCCGGGTGGACGGCATGGGGCTCACCGAGCAGATCCGCGCCGTCCGCTTCCTCGGCCCGGACCTGGCCGCCGTGGTGACCTTCCGGCAGACCGACCCGCTCTACCTCGTCGACACCTCCGACCCCACGGCTCCCCGCGTCACCGGCGAGCTGAAGATCCCCGGCTACTCGGCATACCTGCACCCCGTCGGCGACGGCTGGCTGCTCGGGGTGGGGCAGGACGCCGACGAGCGGACGGGGCAGACGCACGGTCTGCAGGTCTCGCTCTTCGACGTGCGCGACCTCGCCGCGCCGCGGCAGGCCGAGGTGCTCACCTGGAAGGACGGCGCCTCGCCAGTGGAGTGGGACCACCGGGCGTTCACGTCCTGGCCGGCGACCGGACAGGTCTTCGTGCCGATGACGCAGTGGTCGGAGCTGGTCGACAGCTCGCGCGGCGAGCCGAAGAGCTTCGGCGGGGTCCTGGCCCTCGACGTCGCCGAGGGGCGCCTCGCCGAGGGCGCGAGGGCGGAGACCGGACCCGAGCACCGGGGGTGGGGCGACGCCCCGCTGCGCACGCTGGTGATCGGCGACGAGCTGTGGACCCTCGACCAGCAGGGTCTGGCGCACTTCGACCTGGACACCCTGGAGGGCGGTTGGGCGGTCGACCTGCCGTGAGACGAGGCAGATGACAAACTTTCCTCGTCGCGAGCTAACACTGTCGCAGATCCTTCACTCCCAGCCGCGCACACGGCTGGAACGGTGAATTGACTTCGGTTCTCGACGTCTGCTAGAACTCTGGTCATGAGCTTCCCGCGTCGCCGAATGCGCAGCTGCTGAGCCCTTCCCTCGCAGCTGCCGCCGCGACGTGCGGCCGGGTGCCGACCGGCACCCAGACCATCCCCTGCGCTGCCGAGGCGGGCTCAGCAGAGTGACGCCCCCTGCACCCACCAGCCCCTCCCCGACAAGGACAGCGCCATGACCTACACCGACTTCGCCACCCGCCAGATCCACGCCGGCCAGACCCCGGACCCGAGCACCGGCTCCCGGGCCCTGCCGATCCACCAGACCACCTCCTTCGTCTTCGCCGACGCCGAGCAGGCCGCCAACCGGTTCGCGCTCGCCGAGCTCGGACCGATCTACACCCGGCTGAACAACCCGACCACCGAGGTGGTCGAGAACCGGATCGCCGACCTGGAGGGCGGGGTGGGCGCGCTGCTGGTCTCCTCGGGGATGAGCGCGATCACCCTGGCGATCCTCAACCTCGCCGGCGCCGGAGACCAGGTCGTGGCCAGCCCGAGCCTCTACGGCGGGACCCAGAACCTCTTCGCGCACACCCTGCCCAAGCTCGGCATCGAGGTGGCCTTCGTCCAGGACCCGACCGACCCCGAGTCCTGGCGGGCCGCCGCGCAGGACAACACCAAGGCGTTCTTCGGCGAGACGATCGCCAACCCGAGCAGCGAGATCCTCGACGTCGA
>QEUR01000106.1 GCA_003577095.1 Acidobacteriota bacterium | reverse complement strand
CGGCTCGGACCGATGGAGGCGGGCCCGCACGGCATACTCCAGCTGGTCGCCGACGGCATCAAGTTCGCCCAGAAGGAGGACGTGACGCCGGCGGCGGCCGACCGGCCCGTCTTCCGCCTCGCGCCCGCGGTCGCGCTCGTGCCCTACCTGGTGGCGCTCGCGGCCGTCCCGTTCAGCGCGACGTGGGTCGCCGCCGACGTCCCCGCCTCCCTCCTGTTCGTGCTCGCCGCCACCAGCGTCGGCGTCATCGGCACCCTGATGGCCGGCTGGGGCAGCGGCAACAAGTACTCCCTCCTCGGCGGCATGCGGGCCGGCGCCCAGCTGGTCTCCTACGAGCTGCCGATGGTCCTGGCCGCCGCCTCGGTCGCGCTGGCCGCGGGCACCCTGTCGCTGACCGGCGTGGTCGAGGCATGGTCGTGGTGGTGGCTGCTGTGGCAGCTGCCCGGCGCCCTCGTCTTCCTCGCCGCCAGCGTCGCCGAGCTGCAGCGCACGCCCTTCGACGCGCCGATCGCCGACGCCGAGATCGTCTTCGGCCCGCTGACCGAGTACACCGGTCTGCGCTTCGCCTTCTTCCTCCTCGCCGAGTACGCCGGCATGGTCGTCATGGCCCTGCTGTTCACCGTCCTCTTCCTCGGCGGCTGGCGCGGCCCGTGGGGCGACGTCGGCGCCGTCGGTGCGCTGTGGACGCTGCTCAAGGCGACGGCGGTGGGCTCCCTGTTCCTCTGGTTCCGCGTCGCGTGGCCGCGCGTGCGCGAGGACCAGCTCCAGCGCCTGGCCTGGCTCGTGCTGCTCCCGGTGGCGCTGCTCCAGCTGGCGCTGACCGGCGTCGGGATCGTGGTGGTGTCGTGAAGGGTCTGCTCAAGGGGATGTCGACGACCGCCAAGGTCCTCGCCCGGGGTGCGCACACCCGCCAGTACCCCCACGTCGAGCCGGAGCTGCCGGAGCGCTCGCGCGGCGTCGTCGCGCTGCTCGAGGAGAACTGCACCTCGTGCATGCTCTGCGCGCGGGAGTGCCCGTCGTGGTGCATCTACATCGATTCGCACAAGGAGGAGGTCCCTCCGCAGACGGAGGGGGGCCGGGCCCGGCAGAAGAACGTCCTGGACCGTTTCGACCTCGACTACTCGCTGTGCATGTACTGCGGCATCTGCGTCGAGGTCTGCCCCTTCGACGCGCTCTTCTGGGCGCCGGACTTCGCCTACGCCGAGGGCGACATCCGCAACCTGCTGCACGACAAGGAGCGGCTGGGCACCTGGATGGAGCACGTGCCCGAGTCGACGTGGCCGGAGAACTACCACGGGTATGGGGTCCCGCCCGGCACGGCCGACGAGTCCACCGGGGCGGGTGAGGAGTGAGCGGTCTCGACGTGCTCTTCGTGGCCGTCGGCCTGCTCACCGCGGGCTCCGGCCTGCTCGCCGTCACCTCCCGCCAGGTGCTGCACGCCGCGCTGTGGCTGGTGGTGGCGCTGGCCGGGCTGGCTGGCTGCTACCTGGTCCTCGGCGCCGAGCTGGTCGGGCTGGTCCAGCTGCTCGTCTACGTCGGCGCGGTGGTCGTCCTCATCCTGTTCGCGCTCATGCTCACCCGCAGCGGCGGGGTCCCGGTCGTGACCGGCCCGGCCCAGCGGGGCGCCGCCGCGCTCGTGGGCGCCGGCACCACGGTCCTGCTCGGCGGCGCCCTCCTCGCCGGCTCCGGGTGGGGCGCCGTGCAGGTGGCCGGTCCGACGAACACCCAGGTGGCCGAGGGGATCCTCGGCACCTACGTGTGGCCCTTCGAGCTGCTCTCCGGGCTGCTGCTGCTCGCGCTGGTCGCGGCCGTGGCGATCGCCCGGACGCCCACCGGCGGCCGGGAGGGCGAGACATGATCCGTCCCGCCCTGCCCTACCTGCTCGTCGCGGTCCTCGCCGGACTCGGCGTCTACGGCATCCTGGCCCGCCGCCACGCCGTGCTCGTCCTCATCGGCGTCGAGCTGCTGCTCGGCGCCGCCGGCCTGCTGCTGGTCACCGTCGGCCAGACGACGACCGCCACCGACCCCGCCGCCGCGACGTCGGGGCAGGTCCTGACCCTCTTCGTCATCACCATCGCCGCCGCCGAGGTCGTGCTCGCCCTCGCGCTGATCCTCGCCCTCTTCCGCGCCCGCGGCCACGTCGACCTGCACGCCGACCTCGACCCGCGCGAGGAGGCGGCCCGGTGAGCGTCGTCGACTGGCCCGACCTGACCTGGTCCGACCTGCAGCTGCCGAGCCTGCCCGCCCTGCCCCAGATCTCCATACCCGGCCTGTCGGTCCCCGACTTCTGGGGCGCGCCGATGCAGTGGCTGGTGCTCGTCCCGGCGCTGGCCGCGCTGGCCGGCATCACCCTCAGCGGGCGGTCCAACCGGCTGGCCGCGTGGATCGCGGTGGGCGGCGGCATCGTCACCTGGCTCGCCTCGCTGTGGCAGCTGCGCGTGCTGCTCGCGGTCGACGGCCACCACGCCTCCGGCTCCGTCGGTCCGCTGCCGCTCGGCGAGCTGGACGTCCCCCTCGGGCTGGCGGTGACGTGGCCGCTCGCGCTCGTCGCCGCGACCGTCGCGACGGTCGCGCTCGTCGTCCAGGTCTACTCCCGCTGGTACCTCTGGTACGACCCCAAGTACCCCGCCTTCGCCGCGACCGTCTCGGTCTTCACCGCCGCGATGCTGCTCACCGTGGTCGCCGACGACGTCATCCTCCTCGTCGTCGGCTGGGAGGTGATGGGCTGGTGCTCCTACCTGCTCATCGGGCACCACTCCACCAAGACGGCCGCCCGCCGGGCCGCGCTGAAGGCCCTGGTCGTCACGCGCACCGCCGACGTCGGCTTCGTGCTCGGTATGGTGATGCTCGCCGCCGGCGCCCGCACCACCTCGGTCTCGGGGATCGTCGAGCACTGGGCCGCGGAGGCCCCCACGCGCGGGCTCGTCCTGGCGCTCGTCCTCGTCGTGGTCGGCGTGGCCGGCAAGTCGGCCACCTTCCCCTTCCAGGACTGGCTGCCCGACGCGATGGAGGGCCCGACCCCGGCCTCCGCGCTCATCCACGCGGCCACGATGGTCGCGGCGGGCACCGTGGTCCTGGTCCACCTCTTCGACCTGCTCGCGGTGACCGGACCGGCCCGCGTCCTGCTCGCGCTGCTCGCCTCGGTCACCCTGCTCGGCGGCGCGGTCATGGCCTTCGCCCAGGCCGACCTCAAGCGGCTGCTGGCCTGGTCGACCGTGAGCCAGGTGGCGCTCATGCTGGCCGTCCTCGCGGCCGCCACGCCGCACACCGGGCCCGACGCCGCGGCCGAGCACCTCGTGGCGCACGCCTGGTTCAAGGCGCTGCTCTTCCTGGCGACCGGCTGGCTGGCCGTCCTCGTCGGCGGCACGGCGATGACGACCGTGGCCTCGGGGGCCCGGCGCTACCGGGTGCTGCGCCGCCGCTTCGCCTGGGGGCTGCTCGCGCTGGCCGGCGTGCCGCCCTTCGTCGGCTTCTTCTCCAAGGAGCTCATCCTCGGCACCGCCGAGAGCGCCGCCACCGGCTCCGGCGGCCTGGCCTCGGTCGTCGTGCTCTCCGCGGTCGGCGCCTCGGCGCCGCTCACCGCCGCCTACTGCATGCGGGCGTGGCTGGTCCTGGACCGGCCCACGCAGATCGAGCAGCACGCGGTGACCTACCAGCAGGAGCCGGTGGAGCGCATCGACGACTTCTTCGACGAGCCCCAGGTGGTGCACGAGGCGGAGGGCCTGGAGCGCGCGGAGTCCGCGATCAGCAGCTCGGCGCGCTCGGGGACCACCCTGCTGGCGGCCATGACGCTGCTCGGGAGCCTGGTGGCGCTGCTGCCGGTCTGGCGCGTCGACGTCCACCTCAACCTCCAGCTGCTCGTGGCCACCCTCCTGCTCATGGTCGTCGCCGCGCTCGCCGTCCGGCTGGCCGCGCGCGGCGTGCGCACCCGGGACGCCGCCGCCCGGATCCCGGCCCGCGCCAGCCTCGCCGCCGAGCGCGGGCTCGGTGCCGACTACGCCTACCGGCTGCTGGTCGCCACGCCCGTCGTCGCCCTCGCCCGGGCCGTCACCTGGTTCGACCGCGAGGTGCTCGACGCCTGGGTCCGCGGCGCCGGCGCCGGCTCGCGCCTGCTCGGCCAGGCCGGCGAGCTGCTCACGCCGCGCCGGGCCACCCCGGCCCTCGCGCTCGTCCTCGGCGGCGTGCTCGTCCTCGCCGCGCTCGGGGTGGTGTCCCGGTGACCGACTCGCTGCGCACCGCCGTCCGGCAGGCCGTGGACCTCGTGCCCGACCTCGGCACCTGGTGGCTCGCCCTCGCCCTGGCCCCCCTGCTCCTGGCGGCCGTCACGCTCCTCGCCGCGGGCCGGTGGGGCGAGGAGCCGGGCTACCGCTCCGTGCGGACCGTCTCCGTCGGCGCCGCGATCCTCTCGGCGGTCGGCGTGGCGGGGACCTCGCTGCACCGCCCCCGGCTCGAGCTGCCCTGGATCGACGGCCTGGGCGTGTGGCTGCGGCTCGGCGCCGACGGCCTGAGCATCCCGCTGCTGCTGCTCACCGCCCTCGTCGGCGTCGTCGCGGTCAGCCTGCACCTGCACGTGCCGCAGCCCCACCGCCCCGAGGCCCCGGACGAGGAGGGGATCGCGACCACCTCGCCCATCCCCGTCGTCCGCGGGACCGACGTCCCCGGCCTCGCGACATACCACGCGTGCCTCCTGCTCGTGGTGCTCGGCGCCCTCGTGGCCTTCCTGGCCGGGGACGCGATCCTCTTCTTCGTCGGGCTCGAGCTGGTCCTGGTGCCGATGTGGGTGCTGGTCGCCCGCTACGGCGACCCGGGCGCCCGCCGCGAGGGGGCTGCCCTGCGCTTCCTGCTCGTCACCGTCGTCGGCTCCACGCTGATGCTCGTGGGCCTGCTGGGCGTGGCCACCCTCGTCGGCACCAGCGACCTGTCGGTCTGGGCCGCGCAGGGGGGCGCCGGCCTCGAGCCGCGCACCCAGGTGGTGCTGGCCGCGATCCTGCTGCTCGGCCTGGGCATCAAGGTGCCGGTCTTCCCGCTCCACACCTGGCTGCCCTGGGTGCACTCGACCGCACCCACGGCCGCCTCGGTGCTGCTCGCCGCCGTGCTGCTCAAGCTCGGCACCTACGGCATGGTGCGCCTGGTCGTGCCGGTCGTGCCGGACGGCTTCTCCGCGCTCGCCCCGGTGCTGGGGGGCCTGGGCACCGTCGGGATCATCTGGGCCTCGCTCGCCTGCCTGGTCGAGGAGGACCTCAAGCGCCTCGTCGCCTGGTCCTCCGTCGCCCACCTCGGGTTCGTCGTCCTCGGGCTGTCGACCGGCACGCAGACGGGCCTGCAGGCGGCGCTCTTCGGCAACGTCGCGCACGGCCTGATCTCGGCGCTGCTCTTCGTCGTCGTCGGGGGCCTCAAGCACCGGTGGGGTGACGCCCGCTTCACCGTCGCGCGCGCCGCCCTCCGCGAGACCACCCCCCACCTGGGCGCCGCGCTCGTGCTGGGCATGGCCGCGTCGATGGGCCTGCCCGGCCTGGCCGGCTTCTGGGCCGAGATCGGCGCGATCTACTCCGCGTGGGCCCCGGCCGACGACCGGCCGGACGGATGGTTCCGCCTCTTCGCCGCGCTCGCCGCGGTCGGCGGCGCGCTCGCGGTCGCCTACAGCGCCCGCGTCCTGCACGAGGTATGGAGCGGCGACCGCCTCGAGCCCCGGGTCCCCGACGCCGTGCGCACCGAGCGCTACGCGCTGCGCACCCTCGGCGCCCTCGTGCTGGCGGTCGGCGTCCTGCCGATGCTGCTGCTGGCCGTGACCGCACCCGTGACCGAGCTGGTGGTCGGCCGGTGACCCTCGACCTGAACCTGCTCGCCACCCTGCCGGTGCTGGTGCCGCTGCTGGCCGCCGTCGTCGTGCTCGTCGTCGACGCCGCCGTCCCCGGCCGGCGGCAGCCCCACCTGTGGCTCACCGCCGCCGGGCTCCTCGGTGGCGCGCTGGCCGTCCTCCCGGGCCTGGCCCAGCCCGCGGGTGACGCGCGCGGCGCCTTCTGCCTCGCCACCGGCCAGTGCCTCTACACCGCCGACCGGCTGACCTCGGTCCTGCAGCTGACCGCCCTCGCCGCGGCGGGGGTGGTCCTCGCGCTCGCCTGGGGCGACTGGGGCGGTCCCTCGCGCACCGGGCGGGCGCCGGTCGTCGCCGCGCTGGTCCTCGGCGCCACCGCGGGTGCCGCCGCCGTCCCGGCGGCCGGCGACCTCGGCACCCTGCTCGTCGCGCTCGAGCTGGCCACCCTGCCGGCCGTGGGCCTGGTCGCGCTCGCCGACCCGCGCTGGCCGGCCGAGCGCCGGGCCCGCAGCACCGAGGGCGCGGTGGCCCTGCTGATGACCTCGCTGGTCTCCTTCGGCCTGGTCGCCCTCGGCGCCGCGCTGTGGGTCGCGGCGACCGGCACGGCGCTGCTCTCGCTGCCCACCACCCGGGACCCCGTGCTGCTCCTGCTGGCCTCGGTCTTCATCCTCGCCGGGCTGGGGTTCAAGCTCTCCGCCGTGCCCTTCCACGCCTGGACGCCGGTCACCTACACCACGGCACCGCTGCCGGTGACGACCTACCTGGCCACCGTGTCCAAGGCGGCCGCCTTGGGCGCGGCGGTGGTCCTGGTCCGGGCCCTCGGCGAGGTCGACGAGACCGCGCTGCTGGCCGTCGCGCTGATGGCGGCGCTGTCGATGACCGTCGGCAACCTCGTCGCCCTCGTCCAGGTGGACACGGTGCGGCTGCTGGCCTGGTCGACCGTGGCCCAGGCCGGGTGGGTGCTGCTGCCGCTGGCGTCCCTGTCCTCGCGCGCCGTGCACGCGGCGGGCTCCTACCTCGTGGTCTACGTGCTGGGCACGCTGCTCGCCTTCGCGGTGGTGGTGGCGGTCGCGGAGACGCGCGGGCACGACGGCGGCGGCGCCGGCACCTCGCTCGACGCGCACGCCGGCCTGCTGCGCCGCCGCCCCCTGCTGGCGCTGCCGCTGGGACTGGCGCTGCTGACGCTCGCCGGGCTGCCACCCGCGGTCGTCGGGCTGGTCGCCAAGGTCGTCGCGCTGCGCCCCGTCGCGGGCGACGGCACGTGGTGGCTCGCGGTCGTCGCGGCGCTCAACGTCGCGCTCGGGATCGCCGTCTACGTGCGCTGGCTGGCCAGGGTGCTCGGGCCCGCGCCGGTGGGCGCCCCCGAGCCGGTCAGGGTCGGTGCCGCTGGTGGCGGGGCGGCGGGAGCACCGGCGAGGTCCGGCGCCGGGACCGACGACGAGGTGCGCCCCGCGGGTGGCGAGCCGCAGGGGGAGGCGGCGCCACCCCATACCCCCGCCCGCGTGTGGGTCGTCGTGGCCGTGCTGACCCTGCTCGTCGTCGTCTGGAGCATCTCGCCGGTCGGCATCGTCTGAGCGGCACCCCCGCTGGCCTGCACCGTTCGGCGGAACAAGGCGTCGGTCCCGGAAGTTGGTACGGACATGCACAGGCATTTCAACGGGCTCAAGACGGTCGTGCTCTTCGGCGCGATCTGGGCGCTGTTCCTCGGGCTCGGCGCCGTGGTCGGCGGGGGCCGCTACATCTGGCTCTTCGCGCTGTTCGGCCTCGGCACCACGTTCTACAGCTACTGGAACTCCGACAAGCTGGCGATCCGGGCGATGCGGGCCTACCCCGTCACCCGCGAGCAGCAGCCGACGATGTACCGGATCGTCGAGGAGCTCTCCGCCGCGGCCGACAAGCCGATGCCGCGGCTCTACGTCAGCCCCACGGCCGCCCCGAACGCCTTCGCCACCGGGCGCAACCCGCAGAACGCGGCGGTCTGCTGCACCGAGGGCATCCTGCACCTGCTGGACGAGCGCGAGCTGCGCGGAGTCCTCGGCCACGAGCTGATGCACGTCTACAACCGCGACATCCTCACCAGCTCGGTGGCCGCCGCGATCGCCGGCGTCATCACCTCGGTCGCGCAGATGATGCTCTTCTTCGGCGGCAGCCGGCAGAACGGCGGCAACCCGCTGGCGATGCTGGCGATGGCGCTGCTCGCGCCGTTCGCCGCGACCGTGATCCAGCTGGCGATCAGCCGCACCCGCGAGTTCGACGCGGACGAGGACGGCGCGACCCTCACCGGCGACCCGCTCGCCCTCGCCTCGGCGCTGCGCAAGCTCGAGGCGGGCACCGCACGCGCCCCGCTGGCGCCCGAGCCCGCGGTCGTCAACGCCAGCCACATGATGATCGCCAACCCGTTCCGCGCCAAGGACGTCACCCGGATCTTCGCCACCCACCCGCCGATGGACAAGCGCATCGAGCGCCTGGAGGGCATGGCCCGCCGCACCCAGCCGGGCATCGAGCGTCTCTGACGGCTCGGGTCAGTCCAGCACGACCGGGACCGTCGCCCACCCCCGCGACGGCCACGCCTCACGGGTCGGCTCGCGCCCGGGGTCCGGCGCGATCCGTGTCGTCGCCCGCAGGAGCGCGGCGAGGGCGCCGCGGATCTGCAGCGTCGAGAGCAGCCGGCCGGGGCACACGTGCGGGCCGGCGCCGTAGACGATGTTGGCCGCCCGGTTCTCCCGCGGCCGGTAGGCGTCGGGGTCCCCGAAGACCCGCTCGTCGCGGTTGGCCGCCGTCCAGTTGATCGCCACCGGCGTCCCCTCCGGCACCGGGTAGCCGGCGAGCTCCGTCGCCCTGGTCACCACCCGCCGGTTGGACGGGAACGGGTCGTCGATCCGCAGCATCTCGTCGACGGCCGCGTCGAGCTCCTCGGTATGCCGCTCCTCCTCCCGGGCGAGCGCGCGCAGCTCCTCCTGCAGCCCGGGGTCGCGGGCGACGCGCAGGACGACCACCCCGACCGAGGCGGCGATGGAGCCCAGGTCGCCGGAGGTCCAGTTGCGCAGCATCGAGACCAGCTCGGGGTCGGTCAGCGGTCGGCGGCCGCCCGGCGCGTCGGGATCCTCGACCTCGTCGTGCAGCAGCCGGGTGGTCGGGTCGTCCGGCAGCGGCTCGCCGCGGGCCTCCAGATCGCGCCGAGCCTGAACGACCTCGTGGACGATCCGGTCGAAGTGCGCGGCCACGGCGGCGTTGCGCAGGGGGTCGCCGGAGGCGGTCGCGGCGAAGTTGTCCTCGATCCAGGCCAGCAGCTCGTCCTCGAGCGACTCCGGCCAGCCGAGCCAGCGGCTCTGGACGCGGACCGCCACCTGGCGGCCGAGGTCGTGGAGCGCGTCGACCCGGGCGCCGGGCCCGTCCTCGAGCAGCTCGGCCGCTGCGTCGTCGCAGACCCGCCGGACCATCGGCGACAGCGGGGCGATCACCGCGTCGTCCAGGTGCCGGTCCACCACGGCCCGGAAGCGCCGGTGCTCCTCGCCGTCCATGGCGTTGGGCACGTGCCGGTGGCGGCGGGCCGCGCTGGAGTAGATCTCGGGCGTGGTCGCCACGTGCAGGACCTCGGCGTGCCCGCGGACCGCCCAGGTGCCGTCCTCGAGGACCACGACCGGGCAGCGGCCCGGGGTCGTCTCGGTGGACGCGCCCGGCGGCAGGCCGGCGCCCGGCAGGTGCGGCCCGCCGGCCGGGTCCGCGGGACCGCCGCCGGTCACGTCGACGCCCCAGGCTCGCCGCGCACGCTGACCGCGGGCGGCCGGTCCCCGCGGATGCTGGCCACCATGTCGACGACCCTACGGGTGGCGAGCACGTCGTGCGCC
>QEUR01000105.1 GCA_003577095.1 Acidobacteriota bacterium | reverse complement strand
CGGCGCGGACGTGACCGCGGGCGGGTCGACCGGTCCGGTCACGCACCACCGCCCACGAGCGTCGCGAACCGGTCCAGGTCCACGTTGCCGCCGGAGAGCACCACGCCCACCCGCCGGCCGGTGACGTCCGGCACCCGGCCGGCGAGCAGCGCGGCGAGCGCCAGCACGCCGGTCGGCTCGACGACCTGCTTGAGGGTCTCGGCCACGACCCGCATGGTGGCCACCAGCTCGTCGTCGGTGGCGGTGAGCACGGCGGTGACCCGGTCGCGCAGGATCGGGAAGGTCAGCTCCCCCACGCTGGTGGTCTGGGCGCCGTCGGCGATCGTGCGCGGCGTCCCGATGTGCACGATGCGTCCCTCCTCGATGGAGCGCCGGGCGTCGTCGCCGGCCTCGGGCTCGACGCCGTAGACCCGGGCGCCGGGAGCCAGCGCCCCCGCCGAGAGCAGGCTGCCGGACAGCAGGCCGCCGCCGCCCAGGGGCACCACGAGCACGTCGAGGGGGCCGGTCTCCTCGAGCAGCTCCTTGACCGCGGTGCCCTGGCCGGCGATGACCTTCGGGTGGTCGAAGGGCGGCACGATCGTCATGCCGCGCTCCTGCGCCACCGCCGCGGCGACCGCCGGCCGGTCCTCGGTGTAGCGGTCGTAGCGGACCACCTCGGCGCCGTAGCCGAGGGTGGCGGCGACCTTGAGCTCCGGCGCGTCGTGCGGCATGACGATGACGGCCGGCATGCCGAGCTCGCGCGCGGCCAGCGCCACCGCCTGGGCGTGGTTGCCGGAGGAGAAGGCCACGACGCCGCCGCGGCGCTGCTCCTCGTCGAAGGCCGACAGCGCGGTGTAGGCGCCGCGGAACTTGAACGCCCCGACCCGCTGGAGGTGCTCGGCCTTGAGGTGGACCTCGCAGCCGGCCCGCTCGTCCAGGCGCCGGGAGCGCAGCACAGGCGTGCGGTGGGTCACGCCCTCGAGGACGGCGGCGGCGGCCTCGACGTCGGCGTAGGTGGGCAGCGGCGCGGCGTTCATGGCGGTCCTCCCGTGGTCGGCTCCGGCCGAGCGTCTCACGACGCGCCGCCGCGCGGGCCGCCGCCCCTGGACCACGGCCCCCGCGCGCGTCGCGGCGACCGAACGCGCAGCGGCACGAAGCGGTACCACCCCGGAGCGGGCTCGACGACCGGCCGCCCGTCCTCGACCCGCACGGTGACCAGCTGCCCGTCCAGGGGCAGGACCATGAGCCCGTCCCCGGCGAGCTGGTCGACCAGCTGCCCGGGCAGCTCGCGGGCCATCGCGGAGACGAGGATCCGGTCGTAGGGCCCGGCGTCGGGCGCGCCCAGCACGGCGGGGTCGGCGAGGCGGACCGAGGCCTGCCCCAGGCCGTCCCGCCGGAGCCGGTCGGCCGCCTGACCCACGAGGTCCTCGACCACCTCGACCCCGAGCACGCGCCCGGCCGGCCCGACCAGGCGCGCGAGGATCGCGGTGGTCCACCCGGAGCCGCTGCCGACGTCGAGCACCGACTGGCCCTCACGGACGTCGAGCAGCTCGAGCATCGTGCGCACCGTGGAGGGCTGGGAGCAGGTGGACCCGTGGCCGAGCTCGACGGGCGCGTCGATCTGCGCCAGGCCGCGCGCGCCCTCGGGCAGGTAGCCCGCCCTGGGCGTGTCCCGCATGGCTTCCTCGACGCTGGGCACCGTGGGCACGCCTCCACGCTAGGGGAGACCGGCGGCGCCCTCCACCCGCACGGCCGGTCAGGTCCCCTTGACGTTGACCAGCTGCCGGAGGGTGTGCCGCACGGTCACCAGGTCGGCGGCGTCCGCCATCACCTGGTCGATGTCCTTGTAGGCGGCCGGGATCTCGTCGAGGAAGGCGGCCGAGTGCTCGTACTCGATCCCGCGCATCGACGAGGCCAGCTGCTCCAGCGTGAACTCCCGCCTGGCCCTCCGCCGCGAGTACACCCGGCCCGCACCGTGCGGCGCCGAGTGCAGCGCCAGCTCCTCACCCAGGCCGTCGACGACGTAGGACGCGGTGCCCATCGACCCCGGGATGAGGCCCGGCTCGCCCTCGCGCGCCGAGATCGCGCCCTTGCGGGAGAGCCACACCTGCCGTCCGCCGTGCTCCTCGGACTCGGTGTAGTTGTGGTGGCAGTTGATCTCCTCGAGCCGCTCGACCTCGGTGCCGGTCCACCGGGCCAGGCAGGTGACCATGCGGTCCATCATCTCCTCGCGGTTGAGCAGCGCGTAGGTCTGCGCCCACCGCATCTCGCGGACGTAGTGCTCGAACTCCTCGGTGCCCTCCTCCAGCCAGGCCAGGTCACGGTCGTCGTCGGGCAGCGCGACGCCGCGGGCCCGGCACAGTTCCTGCGCCACCCGGATGTGGTGCTGGGCGATCCGGTTGCCGACCCCGCGGGAGCCGGAGTGCAGGAAGAGCCACACCGCGCCCGTCTCGTCGCGGGTGATCTCCAGGAAGTGGTTGCCCGAGCCGAGGGTGCCCAGCTGGTGGCGCCACGCCCTCGCGTAGGCCGAGGGCTTAAGCCCGATCTCGTCGGCCAGCTCGGTGAGCCGGTCGACGCGCTCGGCGGTACGGCCCCGGCCGACCCGCTCGTTGGCGCCACCCGCCGACAGCGGGACGGCACGCGCGATCGCCCGGCGCACCGACGCGCGGTCCTCCGGCAGGTCGTCCGCGTGCAGCTGGGTGCGCACGGCCACCATCCCGCAGCCGATGTCGACGCCGACCGCCGCGGGCATGATCGCCCCGTCGGTGGGGATGACCGAGCCGACGGTCGCGCCCTTGCCCAGGTGCGCGTCCGGCATGAGCGCCACGTGGGGGTGGATGAACGGCATGCGCGCCGTCCGCTCGGCCTGCGCCCGGGTCTCGGGATCGAGGATCGAGGCCCAGCTCAGGAGGGTGCTGCTGATCGTCTCCATGGTGCCCCGACCGTACGGACCCGTGCGCCGGTCCGCCACCTCCCCCGTCGTCAGCAGGGCTAGCGGTCGGGCAGGGCGGCGACGATCCGCGGCAGCGCCTGGGCGGCGGTGGTGCGCCAGACCACGTCGGCCGCCTCGCTGACGGCGGTCTCCTGCGGGTTGATCTCCAGCACCGGCACGCCGCGGGCGCCGGCCAGGTGCGGGACGGTCGCGGCCGGGTGGACCAGGCCGGAGGTGCCGACCACCACGAGGAGGTCGGCGTCCTGGGCGGCCTGCACGGCGGCGAAGAACTCCTCCTCGGGCAGCGCCTCGCCGAACCAGACCACTCCCGGACGCACGGCGGCACCGCATACCTCGCAGGTGGGCGGCTCCAGGTGGTCGACCGGCTCGGCCACCTCCGGGTATGCCGCTGCGCTGGGGCTCCCGCAGACCCCGCACCGCAGCGCGAAGAGGCTGCCGTGCACGTGGGCCAGGACCTGCGCGCCGGCCCGCTCGTGCAGGTCGTCGACGTTCTGGGTGACCACGCTCAGCTCGACACCGGGGCGGCGCTGCCATTCCGCGACCGCCGCGTGGCCGGCGTTGGGCTCGGCGCCGCGGACGAGCGCGGCGCGCCAGGCGTACCACGACCAGACCAGCGCCGGGTCCTCCTCCCAGGCCCGTGGGGTGGCCAGCTCGGCGGGGTCGAAGCGCTCCCACAGCCCGACCTGGACGTCGCGGAAGGTGGGCACACCGGACTCCGCCGACATCCCGGCGCCGGTGAGCACGCAGACCCGCTGGGCCCTCCGGACGAGCTCCAGCACGCGGCCGGGCACCGGCTCGTCGGGGGTCTGGGTCATGGCGCCATCCTGGCAGGACCGTCCCGGCGCCGGGCAGGATGGTGCCCATGGCACCACCTGCTCCGACCGCCGTCGTCTTCGACATGGACGGCGTGCTGACCGACACCGAGACGATCTGGGACGAGGTCCGCCGCGCCCTGGCCGCCGAGGACGGCGTGCCGTGGCCCGAGGGTGCGACGGAGGCGATGATGGGCATGTCGACGCCGGAGTGGTCGGCCTTCATGGCCACGACCGTCGGGGTGCGCGGGGACGCGCAGGAGGTGGCGGAACGGACCATCGGGGCGATGGCGGCGCGCTACCGGGAGCACCTGCCCACCCTGCCCGGCGCGGAGGCGGCCGTGCGCCGGATGGCGGCCCGGTGGCCGGTCGGCGTCACGTCCTCCTCCCCCAGGCGGCTGATCGACACGACGCTGGACACGCTCGGGCTCACCGGGTCGATCGCCGTGTCGGTGTCCACCGAGGAGGTGGCCCGCGGCAAGCCGGCCCCGGACGGCTACCTGCGCACCTGCGAGCTGCTCGGGGTCGACCCGGGGCGGGCGGTGGCGATCGAGGACTCCTCCAACGGGCTGCGGTCGGCGGCGGCCGCCGGCATGCGGGTGGTCGCGGTGCCGCACGAGGCCTTCCCGCCCGCCGCGGACGCGCTGGCGCTCGCGCACGTGCGGGTCGGGAGCCTCGACGAGGTCACCGTCGGGCTGGTGGAGCGGCTGCTCCGGTCCTAGGGCCGCGCCCTACCTCCGGGCGTGCGGGTGCACGGCGTCCCTGCGCGCGTGGTGGGGCTGGCGGAAGATGAGGAAGAACCACCCGAACCACAGTGGCACGAAGACGAGCATGAACGGGCCGAGGAAGGCCGGTCCGATCGGCACAGCTGCAGGAAGCATGGGAATCTCCGTCCGACAGCCGTCGCGGCACTGCACCGCAGGACTGCGGCGGCACCATCGCTACACCTGGTTCAACGCGCGGCCGGCACCGGCTTGTTCCGGCCGGCACGCCCGTCCGCCGGCGGACGGGCGTGACACGGCGTTGCCGCGCGGGGGTTGCCGGGCGGAGTCCTCGTCAGTCGTCGAACGGCCAGTCGCGCGGGCGCCACAGCGCGAGCGCGGTCGACCCGCCGCGTGGCTGGGGGCGGGTGCCGGCGCGCAGGGCGACGACCTCGCCGGAGCGCCCCGCGGCGAAGACCCGGGGCGAACGGCCCGCGGACTCGCGCAGGGCGTGGTTCTCGGCGGTGAGCTCGGCCAGCCGGCTGCGCAGCGCCTCGACCTGCGTCTCGAGCTCGAGGATCCGCTGGATCCCCGTCAGGCCCACGCCCTCGCCGGAGAGCCGCTGGACCTCGCGGAGGCGGTCGATGTCGCGCGAGGAGTAGCGGCGACCCCCACCGCGCGTGCGCGAGGGGGTGACGAGGCCGAGCCGGTCGTACTGGCGCAGGGTCTGCGCGTGCATGCCGGCCAGCTCGGCCGCCACCGAGATGACGTAGACCGGGGTGTCCCGGTCGGGACGCTCGATCACTGCCGCGCCCTCGCCATGAGCTCGGCGCGCGGGTCGGTGGTCCCGTCCTCCTCACGGAGGGTCTCGACCGCCTCGCGGGCCTTGTCGGACAGCCGCTGGGGGACCACGACCTGGACCTTGGCGAGCAGGTCGCCGGCGCCCTTCTTCGCCTGGATGCCACGGCCCTTGACCCGCAGCACGCGGCCCGAGGGGGTGCCCGGGGCGATCTTGACCTTCACGGTGCCGCCGTCGAGGGTGGGCACCGGGACCGTCGCGCCCAGCGCCGCCTCGGCGAAGGTCACCGGCAGGTCGACGGTGAGGTTGTCCCCGTCCCGGCCGAAGACCGGGTGCGGGCGCACCGTGACGTGCAGGATCATGTCGCCGGGCTCGCCGCCGGGCACCGGCGAGGGCTGGCCCTTGCCGCGCAGGCGGATCCGCTGGCCGTCCTTGACGCCGGCCGGGATGCGGGTGGTGATCCGCCCGCCGTCCGGCTTGCTCAGCGTGACCGTCTCGCCGGTGGCCGCCGCGTGGAAGTCCAGCGTCGTGCTCGCCTCCACGTCCTGGCCCTTGGCGCTGCGCCGGCCTCCCCCGGCGTAGCCGCCGGGGAAGCCCTGGCCACCCTGTTGGAACCCGCCCGCGCCGCCGAAGGCGCCCAGCAGGTCCTCCAGGTCGATGCCGCCACCGCCGCCGGTCGTGAAGCGGACGTTGCGGGCACCGCCGCCACCGCCGCCGAACATCTGGGCGAAGACGTCCTCGAACCCGCCGGCCCCGCCGCCGGGCCCGCCCGCGGTGAAGCGGGCGCCGCCGCCCATGGCCCGGATCGCGTCGTACTGCTTGCGCTGCTCGGGGTCGGAGAGGACCGCGTAGGCCTCGCCGATGTCCTTGAACTTCTGCTCGGCCGCCTTGTCACCCGGCTTGGAGTCGGGGTGCCACTCGCGGGCGAGCTTGCGGTAGGTCTTCTTCAGCGTCTTCTCGTCGACGTCCTTGGGGACGCCGAGGATCGCGTAGAAGTCCTTCTCCATCCAGTCCTGGCTGACCATGGGTCCTCACCTCCTCGGGCTGCTTGCTCGCGTGTCCAGTGCGGTCAGGCCGGGTCCGCGACCGCCACGCGGGCGGCGCGGACGACCTTGTCGTTGACGACGAAGCCGGGCTGCATCACCTGGACGATCGTCATCTCGGTCGTGCCCTCCGGCAGCTCCACGCCGGGGCTGTCGGCGGGCATGTGCATGAGGGCCTCGTGGACCGTCGGGTCGAAGACCTCGCCGACCTCGCCGACCCGCTTGACCCCGAACCGCTCCAGGGTCTGCTCGAGCTTGTCCGCGATCGCGGCGAAGGGCGTGCCCTCGGCGAGGTCGCCGTGCTCCCGCGCCCAGTGGATGTCGTCCATCACCGGCAGCAGGGCCTCCACGACGCTCGCGACGGCCCGGTCCCTGTCGCCCTCCCGCTCCCGCTGGGTGCGGTTGCGGAAGTTGACGAACTCGGCCTGCATCCGGCGCATCTCCTCCAGCCGCTCTGCGGCCAGGGTGGTGTCCGGGTGCGGCTCGTCCTCGGGGCCGGCGCCGGGACCGTCGGCGGGCGGCTGCCCGGCGTCGGCGGATCCCTCCGTGGTCTGGGCGTCCGCGGCGGGCGGCTCGCCCTCCCGGCGGCGCACCTGACCCGTCTCGGGGTCGATGAGCCGCCGGTCCCTGATGACGGGCCCCGTCCCGGGGCGCTCCTCGTCGGGAGCGCCCCCGGGCTGGGTTCCGTTGATGTCGGTCACTTGTTCTCCTCGTCGTCGACGACCTCGGCGTCGACCACGTCGTCGTCGGACGCCTTGTTCGGGTCGACGTCGGCGGCGCCGGTGGCGTCGGCGAAGCCGGCACCCGCACCCGCACCTGCGCCCTCGGCGCTCTGCGCGGCGTACATGGCCGAGCCCATCTTCTGGCTCTCGGTGGAGAGGGTCTCCATCTTGGCCTTGATGTCATCGATGGAGGCGCCGGAGTCGGGCTTGAGCGCGTCCTTGAGGTCGGTCAGCGCGGAGTCGACCGGACCGCGGGTGTCCGCCGGGACCTGGTCGCCGGAGTCCGCGAGGAACTTCTCGGTCGAGTAGACCAGCTGCTCGGCGGTGTTGCGGGTCTCGGTCTCCTCCTTGCGCTTCTTGTCCTCCTCGGCGTGCAGCTCGGCGTCCTTGACCATCCGCTCGATCTCCTCCTTGGGCAGCGCGCTGCCGCCGGAGATCGTCATCGACTGCTCCTTGCCGGTGCCGCGGTCCTTGGCGGACACGTGCACGATGCCGTTGGCGTCGATGTCGAAGGTGACCTCGATCTGCGGGACGCCGCGGGGCGCCGGGGCGATGCCGGTCAGCTCGAAGTTGCCGAGCAGCTTGTTGTGCTGGGCGATCTCGCGCTCACCCTGGTAGACCTGGATGCCCACCGACGGCTGGTTGTCGCTGGCCGTGGTGAAGACCTCGCTGCGCTTGGTCGGGATCGCGGTGTTGCGCTCGATCAGGCGGGTCATGATGCCGCCCTGGGTCTCGATGCCCAGGGAGAGCGGGGTGACGTCGATCAGCAGCACGTCCTTGCGCTCGCCCTTGAGGACGCCGGCCTGCAGGGCCGCGCCCACGGCGACGACCTCGTCGGGGTTGACGCCCTTGTTGGGCTCCTTGCCGCCGGTCATCTTCTTGACCAGCTCGGCGACGGCCGGCATCCGGGTCGAGCCGCCGACGAGGACGACGTGGTCGATCTCGCTGACCGAGATGCCGGCGTCCTTGATGACCTGGTCGAAGGGCTGCTTGGTGCGCTCGAGCAGGTCCTGCGTCATCTGCTCGAACTGGGCGCGGGTGAGCGTCTCGTCCAGGTGGATCGGGCCGTTCTCGCCCATCGACAGGTACTGCAGGTTGATGGTCGTGCTGGTGGAGGAGCTCAGCTCCTTCTTGGCCTGCTCGGCGGCGTCGCGCAGCCGCTGCAGGGCGATCTTGTCCTTGGACAGGTCGACGCCGGACTGGTTCTTCACCGTGGTGACCAGGTGGTCGATGATCCGCTGGTCCCAGTCGTCACCACCCAGCTTGTTGTCGCCGTGCGTGGCCTTGACCTGGATGGTCGCGAAGCCGTCCTCGGCGTCCTTGCCCACCTCGAGCAGGGACACGTCGAAGGTGCCGCCACCGAGGTCGAAGACGAGGATCAGCTCGTCCTCCTTGCCCTTGTCCAGGCCATAGGCGAGGGCCGCGGCGGTGGGCTCGTTGACGATGCGCAGCACGTTGAGGCCCGCGATCTCGCCGGCCTCCTTGGTGGCCTGGCGCTCGGCGTCGTCGAAGTAGGCCGGCACGGTGACGACCGCGTCGGTCACGTCCTCACCCAGGTATGCCTCGGCGTCGCGCTTGAGCTTCATCAGGATCCGCGCGCTGATCTCCTGAGCGGTGTAGGTCTTGCCGTCGATGTCCTGGGTCTTCCAGTCGGTGCCCATGTGGCGCTTGACCGAGCGGATGGTCCGGTCGACGTTGGTGACGGCCTGCCGCTTGGCGACCTCACCGACGAGGACCTCGCCGTTCTTGGCGAAGCTGACGACCGAGGGGGTGGTGCGACCGCCCTCGGCGTTCGCGATGATCTCCGGCTCGCCGCCGGTGAGGACGGCGACCGCCGAGTTGGTGGTGCCGAGGTCGATGCCTACTGCACGTCCCATGCGGGTTTCTCCTTAGTATGCGGTGCGCCTCGCCCGGCTGGACGGACGCGGGTTGACACGTCTGCACTCAACTCTGCGAAGCGGACCCCTGCCTTGTCAAACTGAGGCTCATCGAAGTTGAGTTCACTAGGCTCAACCTTGTCGACGATCGGTTTGTTCCCGACCTGGGCCCGCTCGCCGACCCGTCGGCGGCGGCCGACGACGCACCCCGCCCGGGCAGGACACAGGTGCCACTGCGGGCGCGCAGCCGCATGCCATACCGTTGACCGGCGTCGACAGCGGCGGCCGGGAGCAGCGAGGAGATCTGGATGGTCAACGTCATGCTGGCCGGCGGCGTCTCGATGGCCCTGGCGCTGCTGCTCAGTGATGGGAATCACATCAGCGGAAAGTGAATACGCCGCCCTTCACGGGCCGATTGATAAGCGCCGAGTATCATTTCAATACAGGCACGGCCATCTTCGACGGTTGCCAGTGGCTCTGTTTTGTCGTGCAGATAGTCAACCAACGGGCGTGGAACGGCTTTGATGCGTGTCCACTGCTGTACATGGGGGAAGTCATAGGTTTCCCAATCGCTGGCCCCTGCGCGGAAGACTTTAAGGGCGGATGCCCCCTGGGGCCGCGGGAGCATGGATGAAGGGCCATCCCCATAATTCTGAATAATGGT
This sequence comes from Acidobacteriota bacterium, assembly GCA_003577095.1. Classification (GTDB taxonomy): domain Bacteria; phylum Actinomycetota; class Actinomycetes; order Actinomycetales; family Dermatophilaceae; genus Ornithinicoccus. Next base: position 135 of record QEUR01000105.1, on the reverse strand, counting down.
TCCCTGATCGCCGTAAATCTCGGTTGTTGCTTCGGCGGCCAATGTGGTCGAACTGTTAAACAAAATGCCCATCTCGCCATTGCGGAAGCGGTAAACGGCTACACCGTTGTCGTCTGGCGCGGCATTGGTCACGAC